>JBCBEA010000093.1:0-10188 GCA_038529195.1 Cyanobacteria bacterium J06600_6 | reverse complement strand
TGACTAATAGGATTAAAGCTAGATTGACTGCTCTTAATCAATAATCAAGAAGAATCCCTGAAACGTTTATCCGTAAATTATCTCGGACACTCCACTATTTTCCTGCTGCGCAGCTCTATTGCTGTTAGGAGGCCGTTTCTTAAATTTGGGGGAACTCAAGGCTTAGATAAGCTCCCCTTCTATCTCCCACTCACTCTTGCCTTCTATTGATTCAAAGAAGCAATGTAGGTCTGAACCTCCTCATATTCTTCAGGATGGTTTTGCTCAAGGTAACTCATATCAGTTTTATTAAATGAATCACCGTTTTCTTGCCCTTTAAGGATTTGCTCGAGTGAAGCAACAATATCTGCAACTAATGGTCTGTCACTAGCTCCACCCATATTCATCTCACTAGGAACTATTGCCCACTTATAAAGTAGCTTCCCTTCAGAGTCTTCAATAATAACCCCAGGTTGAACCATTCCGTTTGGATAAACCCCGTCTACATCTTTGAAGTAAGATTCGGCTTTAGGCGTGATGAAAATCCCATATTTTTTGGCTTCAATATTTTCTTCATCAATTTGAATGTTAAAGTTGAGTCCAAGCTGTTTTTGAGATTGGTTACCTGCTTGAGAAGTAATTCCGATAACTTGCCCACCAAGCTCTTGAATTCTTTGAAGAGCTTGAACGTTAAAGTCTTTTAAGTAGCCCGAACACCAGGGACACCAATCACCTCTAAAAAACACTTTTACGGTAAAGTTGTTACTCATCTTAATTCCTCCAATGCTGTTAATATGCTGTTTGTACGTTGTTTAATTTGCTATTTTTTCGAGTTTGTAGACTCACTATCTTGCTGTTGAAAGAGCGAGTTTATCGAGAATAGGGAACAAGTCACTAGGTTCTGGACGGCGAGTATAATCTGGATTGACCTCTGCGTAAGCAATTGTTCTGTCAGTGTCTATGACGTACCTTGCAGGCATAGGCAAAGTCCATTTGTCATCGTTATGAATCTTGGGAAGATCGACTTGGAACATCTTGAAGAATTCAATTACATAAGGCTGCAATGTCCAACGCAGACCAAAACGCTCTGCCAATTCTCCACCTTGGTCTGTAAGAATTGGATAACTTAGTTTGTTACTTCTCTGGGACTTGCGGCTGCTTGAAGCTCCTTGTTGGGAAATAGCTAATAGTGAAGCACCTCGGGAACGGATATCATCAGCTACTTCTTCTAATGCTTGTAGATCTAAATTACAGTAGGGACACCAGACACCACGATAAAAAGTTAGTACTAAAGGCCCTTTGGTAAGCAAGTCTCTCGAAGAGATTAGATTGCCATCTGAATCAGATAAAGTAAATTCGGGCGCTCGCTCACCTGCTTTGAGTGCGCGATCTGCATTGCCATTTTCAATCAATTCACGGGTGGAACGATGAAAGGCTTCTATTGCAGCAGCGGGAGCTTTATTAGTTTCAAAATCTGCTTTAAAAGCGTCAAGTTTTTCTTGAAGAGACATAATTTTATTCCTGTTTTGTGTTTTTGTGACAGCACGAAGAACAAGTAAGCTCTAATCTAATCCTGACAATGCTTTCAGGCTTTTGTGAGCTGTTCCTCTTTGCTTACTATTTAGTATTGCTCATTTGTTTAATAATTGGTAGACTCAATAAATCTCTAATAGTTATTTGAAAAACAAATGAGCGATCGGATTTCTACTTTACGCTTGTTTTGTCGTGTTGCCAGAACTGGTAGTTTTACGGCAGCAGGAAAAGAAGTCGATTTATCCCAACCTTCTGTTTCCAGAATCATCTCTAAGCTAGAAAAGGATCTTGGAGCAGCACTCTTTGTCAGAAGCACCCATGCGGTGAAATTAACTGAGGCAGGAGCAGACTATCTGGCGAGAATAGATCCAATTTTGTCTGCCTTGGAAGAAGCTAACCATCTGGTTCGTAGTGATGGAAAGTTACAAGGACGTTTGAGAGTAGGAGCTGCCATCAGCTTTGCGTTCCGAGAAATCATTCCTCGCCTTCCCGATTTCCTAGAGCAACATCCGAATTTGAATATCGATCTCGTGTTAACTGATTCGTACCAAGATTTGATTGAGCAGGCTATTGATGTTGCACTACGTTTCGGTCCGCTCAGCGATTCAACTATGGTCGCGCGGCGGCTAGCTGTAACACCACGGCTGATAGCGGCTTCTCCCGCATATTTGGCGAAGGCAGGAACGCCACAAATTCCGACAGACCTTGCAGGACATCAAGTGATTATTGGACCTTCAGGTATGGGTTCTACTGGTTGGACTTTTAAAAAAGACGGCAAAACTTTGTCTGTCAGAGTTGAAGGTCAGCTCATGGTGACCGTTAATGAGGCGTCAACGGCTGCTGCTTTGGCTGGAATGGGGATTATCTCCACGGCTTATTTGGTGTGTAGGGCAGAACTCGAAAGTGGTGAACTGGTTCAACTTCTTACAGATTGGGAAATTGGGACTGTCGAAGTTAACGCATTACTTGCTGGAGGAAGAAGTGCCAAGCCTTCCGCTCGTGCCTTTGCTGAATATCTTGTGACATCATTCTGCAATAGCTCTTTAATGTAAATGAGATGAATAGTTATTGAGTCTTATACAAGAAGTCTAATTCTTGCGATAAGCTCAAAATATGAAGCTAATGAAAGATAATGTCTCTAGGATGAAGACATTATCTTCAAAATCATCAAATTTGCTTGCTCTAATGAATTTTGGACTGAATAAATTTTCTTAGCGACCAAAATTGTTCCGTTGCTATACAAAGGCCTATTTGCAGAGCAGAAACTCCAGCTCCGAAAAAAAAGAGGCATAGAAGCCCCAATAAGTAATCAAGTTAATTCAAAATTGACAAAAGCTAGTCAATACTAATTGAAGTTGGTGCAGAACTACTGCCACCTGTGGGGGGAATGCTCGAACCCTGGCGGAAATCAGCATACAGGCGATCGCGCCACGCAAAGAACGGTTCAAAAGCAATGTTATCGGCTAGTCCAGGAATTCCCTTGCCCTTCAGCGGATCGGGAATATCTAAATAGGTACCGGCGGGGAACTTAAGTAAGATACTCAAGCCAGCTACGGTCAAATCGGCGAGAGTCAGCTTGTCTCCCGTCAGATAGGGTTGATTTTGCAAGATTAAGCATAAAGCTTCTAAATCTTGAGTCAGACTTTTTTTTGCGTCCTTAACCGCATCGCCACCAAATCCAACACCCGTACCCAAAACATCCAGAACTTCCCCTGGAATTGCGCCAATGGCAGTTTTAACTAAATCGGGAGTATTTGCTGGTAATAAAGACTTACGAAAATTTTGGTTCTGATTGAGCGCTCCAATGAAAGCCTTACGCGCTTTTAGAGCGATCGAGGTGTCAGCCCATTCCTCAATTAGTAGAGTTTGTCCTTTTGCCAAAGAATCGGCGGGCAGAATGGGATTTTCGGGATATTTGCGCTCTAGATATAGCGCGATTTCTGTAGAATCAGCAACATAGGTACTGCCATCTTTAAGGACTGGCACTTGGCGACTGCCTGATTTTTGCATTAGTTCGATCTGTCCTACACCTGGTGCAACCTCAATCTTGCGATACTCAAGCTGCTTGTAATCGAGAATCAGACGAACCTTCTCTGAATAGTGAGACAACTCAAATTGATATAGCTCTAACATTAAAACTCCTTATTATCAGTTCGAATCCATCGATTATTAACTTAACCTGTTCTCATAATCGATTGCATCAGCCTCCAGTCTAGGCATTTCGACCTCTATTATTCACAAATCCTTCGTTTGTCTTTAGATAGTACGCTTAGTGCGAGTTAGCTTTGCTGAAAGGTTAATAGTTCATAGCTTTTAGCTTTTACCTTTGGAGCAGTTATCGCCATCACCACTCATTTAACCAAGCTGACATAGCAGTAATCCAAACCACTGTTGTTCGTCGGTATAGGTATGGACTAGATCAAGTTGACGTTCTGCCAAATACTGTCCCATCTCCGAAAGACTAAACTTACGAGAAATTTCTGTTAAAACTCTCTCGCCTCGATCAAGTTGAATATTTAGCTGCAGACTTTTTAGATTTACAGTTTGCGCTTGCTGACTAATCAAATACATTTCAATTTGATGTTTTGCTTGATGGTAAATTGCCTGATGTTTAAAGTTATCCAGGCAGAAATTTCCCTCAAAGCGATCGTTGAGATGCTGCAGCATGTTGAGATTAAAAGCTGCGGTAACTCCTTGAGCATCGTTATAGGCTGCGGTTAGAATTTCGACAGGTTTTTGCAGGTCGATGCCCAGCAGAAAATAGTCGCCAGGATTTAATGCCGATCTGACTCGATCTAAAAAGCGATCGCACTCTGAAATTCCAAAATTACCGATACTGCTGCCCAAAAAGGCGATCGTTCTGCGCCCGGAACTACGCTCTGCCAGCTGTTCTAAAGCTTGAGCGTAGGTAGCGACTTTGCCCCGAACACTTAAAAGAGAATAGTCCGTCAATAATCCCTTGGCTGTGGCGCTTAACATGCTATCGCTGACGTCAACAGGCACATAGCTTAGAGGTAGATTTAGACTTTGATAAGCATCAAATAAATAGCGAGTTTTTGTGGAGCTACCGCTACCAAGTTCGACTAGTTCAGGAGCTTGAGTGCGATCAATAATTTCCTGGGCGTACTGTTCTAAAATTCCTGCTTCGGTGCGAGTAGGATAATATTCTGGAACCTGACAAATTGCCTCAAAAAGCTGCGAACCTTTGGCATCATAAAAATAACGTGGGGGAATCGACTTTTGTGGCTGCTGTAAACCACTAATTACATCTTTAATATCATCTTTGGCGATCGCTTCAGGGTCTAATAAATATTCAATTTTTAGCTTCTCTGCTGAAGCATTTTGACGGTTTTTAGCTGAGGGAGAATAAGCTGACATAAAAGATCGGCATCGCGCTTGATGATGTTCTGCCCGATCTTAACCAATAATCAATTACAGCCAAAACATTGAGCATTAAGCATTGAGCATTTAACAGCTATTCACATACTGCAAACTTTGGTAAAAACTTGAAACAGTTGCCCGCTCTGGAATTGAGCTACAATTTTCCCAATCGCCATATCGTTAATTAGCTGGACGTAAATAGACATGGATGTTAAAGCTGCCGTAGCTTTCGCTTCAGGGAAACCTTTGAGTATCGAGACTGTGCAGTTGGGAGCACCACAGGCGGGAGAAGTATTAATTGAAATTAAAGCCACTGGAGTTTGTCATACTGATGCCTACACTCTCTCAGGAGCAGATCCAGAAGGCTTATTTCCCACAGTTTTGGGTCACGAAGGGGCAGGCATTATAGCTGAAGTAGGAGCGGGAGTTACCAGCGTCAAACCAGGAGATAAGGTAATTCCTCTCTATACTCCTGAATGCCGTCAGTGTGCTTACTGTCTAAGCCAGAAAACCAATCTGTGCCAGGCGATTCGTTCTACTCAAGGCAAAGGCTTAATGCCCAACGGCACTAGCCGATTTTCTCTCAACGGAGAAAAGCTTTATCACTATATGGGGACATCTACCTTCGCCAACTACACTATCCTGCCAGAAATTGCCGTAGCTAAAATTCGCGACGATGCACCGCTGGATAAAGTCTGTCTGATTGGCTGTGGTGTGACAACTGGTCTGGGCGCAGTGATTAATACCGCTAAGGTAGAGCCTGGTTCAAACGTGGTGGTGTTTGGCTTGGGTGGCATTGGCTTAAACGTGATCCAGGGAGCAAAAATGGTGGGTGCGAGCCAGATTATTGGCGTAGATATCAACCCCGATAAAAGAGCTATGGCTGAAGACTATGGCATGACCGATTTTGTTAATCCAAAAGCGATCGATGGCGATCTTGTTGAATATCTGGTGGAGTTAACGGGTGGCGGTGCAGACTACAGTTTTGAATGTATAGGTAACGTTGAGGTAATGCGTCAAGCCCTCGAATGCTGTCATAAGGGTTGGGGAGTCTCTACGGTAATTGGCGTGGCGGGGGCAGGGGAAGAGATCAGCACCCGTCCATTTCAGCTAGTCACAGGTAGGGTCTGGCAGGGTAGCGCCTTTGGTGGTGCGAGAGGACGTACAGACGTCCCAAAAATCGTTGATTGGTATATGGAGGGCAAGATTAACATTGACGATTTGATAACTCACACGATGCCCATTGAGCAAATTAACAAAGCTTTCGATTTGATGCACAGAGGGGAATCTATCCGTAGCGTTGTGACTTTTTAAACTAGAGTTGTTTTTTACTGTGAACTGGTTGCCGAAGTAGTTCCCGACTGACTTTTTGCTTCCATGAAGTCGAGGTATTTTGAGCCAACCATACCAAAGACAATAAAGATAAAAATAGCAGAGAAAACAGTAGCACGTTCAAACATGGTTCTAAAAACTTTATTTTTGATTCGTATCTATTAATCTAATTGTCAGCTATTTTTAATTGCTTGCCATTGGTTTTTATACATAGTTTTCATAAAGCGCTTTTTGTTTTAAATCAGTATTTACATGCATTTGCTAGTTTTTTTTGCGTAAAACAATCTATTTCTTTTCACACACAATAATTAATTAACCTGTTATTTTGAATTATTATCATCATCTTAAATATGAAAGATGAGCTATTAAACTATTTAAAATCATCTGTAGATCAAGATTGGCTGTACTGCTCTGGTTACGATCGCACTCTAGCTGCAAAAGAAAAAAACTCTAGCCTGCTTTATCGGCGTACCCAAGCCAAATTAGCGCAAATATCAGCAATTTCAGCCCAAGATTATCAAAAGCCTACAGTTTTGATTGTCGAAGATGATCCGATTGACTTTATCTCCGCTTTTATAGCTGGGGTAATTGCGGAGGTGCACCTGTTTCTGGGTAATCCTGCCTGGCAGCAGCAGGAATGGCAACAGGTATTAAATTTTGTTCAACCGAACCTGATATTTGGCACAGACGCAGTAAAGTCTCAAATTTATGAATTAACTTCGCTTAAACTCCCTGTAACTGTAGATGCCAATGGATCGCTGATTATGATTCCCACTGGGGGGACTTCAGGCAAAATTAAGTTTGCGATTCATAGTTGGGCAACTCTAACCGCCTCTGTAACTGGCTTTAAACGATTTTTTGGGTGTCAGACAGTTAATTCTTGGTGTACCCTGCCTCTCTATCACGTCAGTGGTCTGATGCAGCTAATGCGATCGCTGGTAACGAGAGGGAAGTTAGTTATTTGTCCCTATCGGTTAACTCGCCCAGAAATAGAGCGAAACCCCTCTACTTATTTTATTTCCCTCGTTCCAACTCAATTACAGCTGCTACTCGATACGGATCCTGGCTGGCTTAAGCAGTTCAAAACTGTCTTAGTTGGTGGCGCACCCGCCAGACGATCGCTTTTAGAGCGGGCAAGAGAAAATAGAATTGCGATCGCACCAATTTATGGCTCGACAGAAACCGCTTCGGGAGTTGTGGCTCTCAAACCACGAGATTTTTGGGCGGGTAATATGAGTAATGGTCAGGTATTACCTCATGCACAGGTGTCAATTCGTCAGATATCCAAAACTAATGCGGAGATAAAGAGCGATCGCTCGATCGGCTTAATTTCCATTACAGGCACTTCTCTGTTTATGGGCTACTATCCCCAGCTACAAACTGATAGGCGCTCCCTAACAACTGACGATCTCGGCTATATGGATACTCAACAAAATATTTATTTAGTGGGGCGCAATAGCCACAAAATTATTACAGGGGGGGAAAATGTCTTTCCAGAAGAAGTGGAAGCAGCAATTTATGCCACTAAACTAGTTGATGATGTCTGCGTATTCGGCATTAGCGATCGCTATTGGGGACAGGCGGTTACAGCGGTATATGTTCCTAGCTCTGCCGAGAGTAATTCTCGTCTCATAGCCCAGCAGCTTCAGTCACAGCTAGCTAAATACAAACAGCCAAAACATTGGATTGAAGTAAAGCACATTCCCCGTAACGATCGCGGTAAAATTGACTATCAACGCTTAAAGGCGATCGCTATATCTGCAATACCACCACATAAACTCAATTAAACCTTCTGCCTTCTGCCCCCTGCCCTCTGCCTCCTAAAAACTATGACCATTTGGCAAGCTGATTTCTATTATCACCCCACAGCCACCGCTGCAAAACAGTGGGAGTTAGCGATTTGTGATCGAGCAATAGATCCAGCTACCCAGACAATTAAGGCAATTTATTTAGCCCCGTGTTCGGCAGCTGATGCTAATGCTGACTGGTTAGAGCAACAGCTACGCTTGGCTGCGAGAAATGAGACTCCCGAAAAAATAGAGGTATTTCGCCCCCAGTCCTTAGGATTAATTTCCGTTGCGGCGCAAAGATTGGGAATTCCCGTTGTGGCGACCAGAAATACTATAGCTTTAAAACAAATACTGCTCGAACGACATCAGCAACATCCTAACTATAGTGCGATCGCCATAGAGAAATCTGTTCCCCAGCCCTTACCAGAAAATCTTTGGGGGGATGAATGGCAAATTGCCAATATCGCTGCAGGGCAAATTATCGATCTATTTAGCGATCGCCCGATTCCGATCTGTCATATGCCCCAAGAACTCCATCCCCTCAATCTTAATCTCACCTCAGATATCTTTATCCCTGGCGTGGTTGTCTTTGGCGGACGCCAATCAATGCAGCTTGCCCGCTGGATCGAACAGCAAACACCAGCCTTTATCAATTACATTCCGACAGAGGTTGGCAAGTCTGGAGGCTTTATTTTGGAAACAGGCTTAGCAGATCGCTGGGTATTCAATACTTTTGATTCTCCCGAAACAGCAGCGATCGCTCGCAAATACGAACAGAGTAAAAGCAATAGTCAAGGACTGCATTTTCTCTTAATTCAACCTGACGATTCGGGGATGACAACTACCGCCTTTTGGCTTTTGCAGCAGTCAGATGTTTAGATAGCTGTATAGTAATTCCCTAAAGTTAATTGGATTTGAAAGCGCAAACCAAGATCGAGCGTTTAGATTGGCTGTTAGTTATCTTTGCGATCGTTTATGCCCTGCTGATAATTGCTCCTGCTTTGTTAAGCCAGGAATTTATGCTCATGCCGCTAATGACCCAGGGTGATGCATTAGATTTAATTGCGCCTCTAATTCTTGTCCCTGGTTATTGGCTATTGCTAAAAACTGGAGCAAAACCCGCACCTAGTCAAAAAGAAATCCTAATTTTTTTGCTTTTCGTCATCATTTGGGTTGAAGGACACGGTATGCACCTAGCCAGCAATTCCATCGCCCGCCTAGCGAAAGAAATCCCCGACGGTCAAACGGCTATTCTGACTAACTTTTACGACGAGAAATTAAGCCATTATCTCTGGCATATTGGTCTTTTTGGGCTATCTGGAACCGTGATTTATCGACAGTGGCAGAACCCTACTGCTGATTCATCCCCTTGGGGTTATGAAGTGCTGGGAGGAATAATTCACGGCGTCACCTGCTTTATTGACGTAGTCGAATCGGCAACGGTGTATTTAAGTTTTCCCTGGTTACTAGCGATCGTCTTATTTGGCTTGTTTAAGGGCAAAAAACCCTGGCAACGACAGCCTATGTTGAGATTCTTCTGGACAGCATATCTATTAGCTATCCTACTTCTGCTGGCTTGGGGTATATATTGGGGCGGATTTCCTGAATTCAGCCAGCTAGGAATTATTGATTAGTGACTAACTATAGTTCTCTTGTCTCTCTGATTGAGGTTAACACAGAGAATTAGAATAAAGACAAAATCAACTTGGACTCGATTAACCGCCGTGGTGGACGAGCATTAGATCTAGACCAGAAATTATCTATACCTTGATGCTCAGTCCACTCTACAAGTTAGGCTTTATCTCGATAGAGAATTTTGACAATGAATTTTGCAACTACCTGGAAAAAACTAGGTTTCTCCTCGTCGTGAGTCGAAGTAGGACTCCCAGAAGATTGAGCGGGATTTGCTGCTGGCTTTTCAACTACCGCTGCAGCTACAGGAGCTGGGTTAGGAGTCGAAGCAGGACTCATGGTTGGTTGAGCAGGGGGGACTGCTGCGGTTTTAGGGGTCTCTTTAACTTCCGTCTCCGGGGTTTTGACAACAGAAACATCAGCAGTTGGAGCTTCTGGAGTCGAACTGGGGATAGCGGTGGCAGAGTCGGGAGCGGTCATGTTGTCCTTGATATCAGTCGGAATTTCAGCCGAGATAACTGGTTCAGGAGAACTGAGAGAA
>JBCBEA010000092.1:0-10203 GCA_038529195.1 Cyanobacteria bacterium J06600_6 | reverse complement strand
GCACCCTGGCTAGTAAAATCTCTCGAAAATTTGCAGGTAGCGTTTAGCGTTCATTTTGGCGAAGCTGATTTTTCTCTAATTCAAATTATCTAAGGTTAATATATGACAAAAGTTCCTAATATTTGATTTCTCGTCGTGATTAGAGACATAGCTGGTTCAACTGGAGATACGGTCGATCGAAATTACAGCGTCGTTTATGAATATTTACAGCACAGTGCTGCTGTTCAGCCTCCCTCTGAGTTGATTCGTAGATTTCAAAATCTATTGCAGAATGGCAAAAATACTGATGCCAAAGCGTATCAAGCATTTGAAAAGATAGTTTTTGCTCAGGGAGAACAGTTCAACTTTTTTCTCAGCCAGTGTTTTTATCTGATCCTTGCGGTTTGGCTTGACAATCCCGAATCATCTACCTACATCGGTCAACTGCTAGATATACCGAACTCAGTTGCCAATAGAAAATCTTATGATCGCCGTCGGAAAGAGATAATTGGGCTAGTTAAGCGTTTCCAGCAGTCTCAATCTTATCAGCAGCTAAGATTGATGATCGACATAATCCAGCCGAGAGAAGCAAGCGTCGAAGTTTTGAGTTCTTTTGTGACAAACGAGTCGAAAAATGAGCTAACTAACTCCAAAACGCCCTCAATTAACAGCTATTTAATTCGTTACCCTTTTCTATACAAAAATTTACTGCCCACAGAAATAGCAGTACCTAATTTAGTCGAAAAGATTGCTGAACTACAAAATAGCCGCCAAAAAGACTTTGAAATTAAGCTATCACAGCATATTATTTATCGCTTTCGGCTGAAGCAGCTTGCGAAGATGCGAATGATGGCGAAAGGTGCAGGGAAAATAATTGTCAAGGCGGAGAATCCTAGCTGGCTTTCAGAAAAATCCTTTTACATAGCTTTAAAACAATACGTTGGTAAGCAAGATAAAAGTGGCAGCACCTTACAAGAGCGAGCGCAATTTTTTCTGGCTGAAAATAAATATCGACAGACCTATAGTGTTTTCAAACAGGACTTATATCGATTTTTAGTTAAAGGTATTAAACCTAGAAATAGTACCTATCAATTTGAAAGTAGATTTAAGGAAAAGCTAGACAGTATATTTCGTCAGGCTAATGAAAAACCTTTAAATCCAACTCAGATTTTGCAAACTTGCCGGCAGTTATTTAGCTTTTTGATCGTTGATTCTACCACTAAAAAAGAACCTGAGAGATTTGTAGAATTAGTTGCTAATTTAGGTACAGCGCAGGTTGCAATGCTCCTAATCAAGATTGTTCTGATTTGCCCCGAATCAAAAGCTGATTTATCCAGAAAAATTTACCTGATCGTTGAGCGCTATCAAGAACATACGGTTAAAGAACACCTTTGGTTGCTAAAAACTCTCGAACATCTGCTGATCGCTTTTAGCCTTTATTTTGGTAGTGTTGATGTTTCGATCGCCAAATCAGTAGTCAGCAAGCCATAGGCAGATTGAAATATTCCCATCTCTAAATTTTTGTCTCTAAATTAGGGTGCAGGACTAGAGCGCAATGCTTCTAGGTCTAGTTGAGACAATTGTTGCCAAGCAGAGTCTATATAACCCTTGCCTCTCAGATAACCAGTATTCGCCCCTGGCAGAATGTATTGTAGAGATGTTGCATCGAAGCGATCACGCAAAAGAGCTACACTGTTGAGCTGTCTTCGCCAATGAAAAGTTTTTGCCGTACGCAAAGGAACAATTTCTGTTTGGGACTTGGGCAGTAAATGCCTCCCTGTAAACAGTATGCCTCCCTGTTGGTGAGTATAAAGACAGCTAGAGCCTGGAGAATGTCCTGGAGTCCAGAGTAATTCTAAATCAGAACTGAGCTGCAAACTATCGGTAAAAGAAGTTATCTCTACCTCTGGTAACAGATAGGCTTCTTGTGACTGCGTAATTACCTGACAGTTAAGAGCCCGCTGCATCTCAAGAACATTTTTACCAATTCCGCCTCTGTGACTAATAATTAAAAAATCAACTCCTCCCTGTGACTGAATAAACTCCTGATTGACTGACTGCCAAGCAGGACAATCTAAAAGAATATTGCCAATTTTATTTACAATTAAATAGGATGTAGCACCTAAAGTATCTCGATTTGGCGTGAATGCAAATATTCCTGGCATAATGAGGCGAGGAGCTTTAGTGTTACTAGGGCTGGCAGTAATTTCTGTCGAGTGTTGGGGCATTCTATAAAGAAGAAAGTATGTTAAATATTTGTTGCATCACACCTCTATTTTATATTCATATACTTAATTTACAGTCCAAAATAATGATAGAAAAAGAATCCTCTCGGCAGATTCGGAATATTTATTTATGAAACTCTGGTTAGTTTTAATTTTTTTAGGTCCCATTGCTTATTTCTTTGTTGATCGCAGCGTCAAGAATAAAACTAGCACCCCAGTTTGGTTGTGTTGGCTAGTAATTATGATGCCGTCCTTTATTTGGACTGCCTGGACTCAAATTTTTGGCGAGGATCAGCCTTTACCTTTGCCAGTATACTTACTGCCTCTAATAGTTTGTCCCTTGTTATATGGATGGCTAATTCAACGAGGAAAAACTCCTCCTCAAGAGCAAGTTTCTAATCAGGATCCGAAGAAGTCAGCAACTATCAAACCTGCGGTTAAAGCTGTCACACCGCGCCCGATTGATAGTCAAGAGGAAAAAACTTTAAGAGACTGCTTTTCTTGGAACACATACTATTTACAGAATATCGACTATCGTCCCCAGGCGATTTTCTGTCGTGGTAAGCTCAAAACTGTTCCCGAGAAAGCCTACGATGAGGTCAAAAACAATGTTGAGCAGGCTTTTGGCGATCGCTTTTTTCTGATTTTTCAAGAAAGTTTTAAAGGCAAGCCATTTTTTGCTCTTGTTCCCAATCCTGAGGCGAAGACCAAAGAACAGGGTCTGGTACAAAACGATCTGCGAGTCGGTTTTGCCATCATTATGCTGTTTATTACTTTTCTGACTACCACCGTGGCGGGAGTGACAATCGATGGTACGCCTTCAGAAGATCTAATTGGCAATCCAGGTTTGTTCCTACGCGGATTAAGCTATAGTCTGCCTTTGCTAGCAATTATTGCCGTCCAGAAATTTAGCCACTACTTTGTTGCCATTCACTACAAAATCAGGACAACTCTGCCCTATTTTATTCCCTTTCCTTTTTTACTGGACAGCTTCTCCTTAGGTACTTTAGGTGCAATCCTACAGAGAAGATCGCCGATCCCCCATCGCAAGGCTTTATTCGATACGGCGATCGTTGGTTGTCTATCTGGTTTGCTACTGATTGTTCCTATACTGCTTTGGGGTCTATCAATATCCGAGGTTGTTCCTCTAGAAGAATCTTCAGCATTTAATATTCAGGCACAAGATCCGCGTCTCTCCTTTTTCTTAAGTCTGCTGGCAAAGATTGCCCTGGGTTCAGCATTAACTGCGGAGATGGGCATTAAGCTTCATCCTCTAGCAACAGCGGGATGTGTTGGTCTGTTTATTACTGCTATTAATCTCATGCCCATTGGACAGCTAGATGGAGGACATATTATTCATGCGGTGTTTGGTCAAAAAATGGCGATCGCCATTGGACAGGCTACTCGTGTTTTAGCTCTGCTGTTTGCCTTGATTCATCCTTATTTTTGGGTCTGGACAATTATTATGTGGTTGATTCCCCTAATTGATCAGCCAGCTTTAAATGACGTTACAGAATTAGACGACAAAAGGGATATTCTAGGCTTATTCGCTCTTGCTCTCTTGATTATTATCGTCCTACCTCTTCCTGCGGTAATTGGTACTTGGCTCAATATTTAGCAAAAAAAAAGATGAAGAAAAACAATCGTTGCGCTTCACCTTTTATCAAACAAATTTGTTTAGAGTATTAACTAACTAGGTTCTTCTAATTGAGAACGATCAAAGTCGTCATCAGTTAGCGCCTCTAGCTGATCTTGTTCGGTAATATCTTCCGCAAAGATCGTGTGGTAAGTGAATCCAGCTAGTACCGCACCGACAATAGGTGCTAACCAGAACAACCAAACTTGAGCAAATAGTTCTTTTCCTGCCCAAATCGCTACTCCAGTACTACGAGCAGGGTTAACAGAAGTATTTGTGACAGGAATACTGATCAAGTGAATTAATACTAATCCCAAACCAATTGCAATAGGTGCAAATCCTGAAGGTGCACGCAAATCAGTTGCTCCTAAAATAATAAATAGGAACATGAAGGTCATCACAACTTCAGTAATCAAACAGGTGATTAAGTTATAACCGCCAGGAGAATGATCACCAAAACCATTCGTTGCCAAAGGATTAGATCCTTCAAGAGTAAAGTTGCCGTTACCACTAGCAATTAGATAGATAAGTCCCCCTGCAAGAACAGCACCAATTACCTGAGCAATAATGTATGGTAGCAGCTCTTTTCCAGAAAAACGTTTTCCTGCCCACAAACCAAAAGATACTGCGGGATTAAGGTGACAACCGGAGAGGTGTCCAATTGCGTAAGCCATCGTCACAACAGTCAAACCAAAGGCAAGGGATACGCCTAAAAACCCCAGGCCAATATTGAAGGAACCTATATCATCAGAACTTCCTGTGTAAACAGCCGCTAAGACTGCGCTACCACAACCACCTAAAACCAACCAAAACGTACCGATTAACTCGGCTAGATATTTCTTCATTTGTAATTTTTAATATTTGAAACAGTTACCCAACCTACAAGTTGGAAATTTAAATCAACTAAACAACCAAATATACAATTACATGCAATAAATGCATCAGTATAAATGCTCAATTTAATTTTGAAAATTTAAACAAGTTCAGCAATTTGTACTAGACTAAAGTCTTGCATTTCCAAGATATAGAAATACTTGGTCTGAATCTGTCAGTTCAAATCGATTAAGCAATTGTACCAGTCAAGTATGCGATAAAAGCATGAAAAAATATTTAAGAATAAGTTAAATACTTAACTGAAAATCAGTTGATACCCAATTATGGCGATCGCCAAATCCGCCAAGATGTGACTGATATAGCCAGGTGTAATAGAGCGATAATGGTTGTAGCACCATGCCCAAACTAAGCCCGCGACGAATACGCCGAAAGAACCCAAACCGACAATTAGCCAGCTATGGGTATAACCATAAAGAGCAAGACTATGATGTGCAGTGAAAAATAGCGCAGCAAGGACAACGGCAACTGTTTGTGGAACAAGAATTTTGCACTGAGACACCACAAAACCACGCCAGGTTAATTCTTCTACTAAAGAATTAATAAAACTCCAGTAGACGCAGCCTGCTAAATATAAATAGGGTTTGGTAATGCCAACCTCCGCTGCCTTAGCGCGAATGTCTGGGATGTCGATTACCTGCTGTCCAATACCGAAATATGCGAGGGAGATCGCTGCAAACATTATGATTCCCAATCCCAAACCAACCTTGATTTCCAACCATCTAAACTTGGGTAAACGAAGAGCCTTGGAATTAGTTTTCATTACCCACAATAGTGGAAATACAATTCCCCAAATCTTGACTGCGGTAAAAATGCTGTTGCCGACTAGTCCAGGGGCAATAAAAAGAGACATCGCCACGCCAATACTAAAAGCAGGTACAAACAGAATTAGAGCAATTAAAGCAGATATTTTAGACATATAGTGGCGATCGCAATCTGTTAATAGTTAAAGGAATGCCCACATTATTGCCCATAAAAAACAGAATAGGACGGCGATCTCTAGTCGAGCGTCAACTGCACTTTGAAAAATTAGCAAATAAAATTTTACTTAAGTACACATTATTTGTTATATTAATACCCGTGTTAGACATGTCAGAGTAGCTCAGTTGGTTAGAGCATCGGACTCATAAGCCGAGGGTCGGGAGTTCAAGTCTCCCCTCTGACACTAATTTGAAGGGTTTGGTTTTTTAGCTGATCTATATTCGGTCTAGAAATCAAACCTTTTTTCATTGGAAACTATCTTGAGCTACAGGTAGAAATGTATGAATAATCTTGTTCAGGGCATTTATTCATTAGCTTATAGTCTGGTTTTAGTTAATTCTGCTCCATCGTCGTTAGCGAGCAAAAGCTGCTTTCTAAATAATCCACTCATCCGCTAATATCCAGAATTTCTTTTGCAACCAACCTATTGTTGTTTGGGTCGTTGCTATTTTCGCGGTTTTTTCGACGGCAGTTACTGCGATCGCTGACCAAAATTAGACACTTTGAATGAGATTTATTTGTCGGCTAAATAAGTTACGAGTCATATACCTATAGGGACTTTATTAACAAGCTTCTGGCTTATAGTTAGGGCGAAGTCCCTTGTAAGTATTTTTTTTACTGTCAAAACACATCCTCAGGACTTAAAAATTAATTGGAATCGAGCTGAGGCGCTTTGTGCAGCCTATCTAATTCAAGTGACTGAGATACCTTGACGGGAATTACTGTTTCAACCTTCGCTTTCTTGGGTTTCTTTTTGCCAACGGGAGGAATTTCTAATAAATCTCTAGCACCTGTAACTCCCTGTCCAAAAAACAGCAGTAGCGCCAAACAGTTCAGCACGATATGTAGATTCCGCATCGCCAAACTGCGATAAATATCATCGACGATCGCAATTGAGAGAATCATTAAGAGAGAAACGGCAATGCCATAGTAATGGTGTGACCAGTACCACTGATCTGCTAGTCGCCAAACCCCATCTTGTTCGCCGATAATAACCAATCCCATACCCGTTAGGGTGGCAAAGATTCCTCGCCAGAGCTTAGGTTTAGCACGAAGTAACAAGACCAATGAGGCAATTGTGGCTGCAAACATTAGCAAAATCAAAACTGCTTGAGGATTATTTTTTGTCCATAGTCCTTTTTTAATAAAGCTTTTATAGATAATCGAATAAGCCAGGGCAATTAACGAAACCACGACTACGCTAGCAGTTAGCCAGCGACCAACTTTCACATGTTCTCTGCCCACTACAGCAGGAATCTTATTTTTATCTTTCTTGGCAGCTATACGACGCTGACGGGTTTGCCAAGCAAAGTTAGTCACAATACCCACCATGGGGAAAACAAAGATAACGACCAGAGCTGGATGAATCAGAGACGCTAGATCCTGAGTGCCCAAAGCCTTAAATCCTAGATACGGCTGGGGAAAAATTACTTTTTCTATATCTATAAATATATTCATGCTCTTGATTAGATAAATTTTTGAAAAGTTTTGAAGTGGTCGAAGAATAACTCACCGTCTTCTCAGTAAGTTAAATCACAATTATGAATACAGACTGAATTTACTCTAATTTTAAAATGTGCGATCGAACCGAGAATCAAATCTTTGAAACTTCTTCCGATTTGAGTAACGTAATTGTAATTATTCCCACACTTAATGAAGAAGTAACGATTGTCGGGGTGATTCAAGATTTGCAAAGTTATGGTTTGAGTAAAATTCGGGTCGTGGATAATGGCTCTAGCGATCGCAGTGCTGATTTGGCAGCCAGCGCGGGGGCAGAAGTGCTGTTTGAATCCCAGGCTGGTTATGGTCAAGCCTGTTGGCGTGGTTTACAAGATATCCCCCAGGAAATTAACTGGATCTTGTTTTGTGATGGCGATGGTAGTGACGATCTCAGCTGTTTGCCTGAGTTCTTTAGACTAGGTCAGCAATATGATTTAATTTTGGGCGATCGCCGTGGGACTCCTCAGGGTAAAGCGGGAATGACCCCCGTACAGCACTTTGGCAACGGTTTGTCGGGCTGGTTAATAAATTTGGGTTGGGGATTCAAATATCACGATCTCGGTCCCTTACGTCTGATTCGACGCAGAGATTTAGAGCGTATTGCCATGCAGGATCGGGGGTTTGGCTGGACGGTAGAAATGCAGGTAAGAGCAGTTGAATTAGATTTAAAGATTATTGAAATTCCCGTCAACTATCGTCCACGACAGGGAGGTAAATCGAAGATCTCTGGCACGATCTCCGGTAGTTTTCAAGCAGGTACAATTATCCTCAGTACTTTAGGTAAGCTTTATTGGCAAAAGTTTTTTGCTCGCCGCAAGCGTTCCAGTCAAAAACAATCATCGACTGCCATAAACTATTCACTCTGGATAAGTGCCTTGTGTTTGCTGATTGGGACAGTGGCAATTTCTCCCTATGGAGATTTTCGACAGGCAGGTAATGTGCTGAAGTTTGGCTATGGTAGTGCGTTGATGTGCTTGGGTTTTATCGTTTCTTGGAGGCTTAAATCTCTATCGGCTCAATGGTTTTGGCTAATTGCGATCGCCACTAGGTTTATTTTGCTGTTTATGTATCCTGGCGATGATATCTGGCGCTATCTTTGGGAAGGCAAGATTCAAAACCTTGGCTTTAGTCCCTATGATTTTGCCCCCAATGCTCAAGAGTTGATTACCTATCGTCCCGAATGGTGGTCACAGATAAATCACCCAAGAGTGTCGGCGATTTATCCGCCCCTGACTCAGCTAGGCTTTCGGGGTTTAGCTGCTATTACGCCCAGTGTTCTACTCTTCAAAAGCAGTTTTGCGATCGCTGATTTGTTGACCTGCTGGCTACTGAGCAGAAAATTCACCTATGCCGAAGCTACTTTCTATGCTTGGAATCCCCTGATTATTTATATTTTTGCAGGAGGAGGACACTACGATAGCTGGTTTATTTTGCCTTTGGTTGCTGCCTGGATTGCCTGGGACCAAAAAAATAAGATTAGCAGTGGTTTATTAATTGGCATGAGTATTGCCGTGAAGTGGATTTCTCTACCACTCCTTGGTTTTATCACCTGGATTGCCTTGCTGAGAGTCAATTTCAAAACGGCGATGCTAATTGCAGTCTGTGGAATTATGCCAATCTGTCTCTCGGCTTTAGCTTTTTGCAGTCCCGATAGCTGTGCTTTGATCCCGACTAGCTCTACTTTTGTGAGCCACGGACGTAGTGCCGAATTTATACCACGCCTGTTGGCTAAATTTTGGCGCTATTCCACTACCACTAACAGTCTTTTTGCTCTACCTCTAGGACTAGTTACTGCTTGTCTATGTTTACGAGTTAAAGATTTTCAGCAGTTTGCGATCGGCTTTTTTGCTGCCCTGCTGCTAATCTCGCCGATTATTCACGGCTGGTATTTTACCTGGATTATTCCCTTTGCCGTCGGTACTAAAAATTGGGGAGTACGCTTAGTCAGCATTACGGCATTTATTTATTTTGTTTTGCCCTATCGACAAGCGTTAGGAAATTCTCACTGGCAGCTTACCAATCTAGAAACATATCTACTTTGGTTGCCTTTTGTTTTGGGTTTAGGCTGGAGTTATTGGACAAACTCCAAGCCTATAGATACTCGTAATTAAAAAATCAAGTAGGCTAGCAGTATAGTACAAGATCAGTGATATCAATCAGTAAACAATTGTTCAATGAAATAAACCTTTTTCCAACTTATATCAATCGTTTGTTAATCTTCATATCATCTATTGTGATCGCAGCTTGCATATCTACTCCCAGTAAATCTGAAATGCAATCAACTGATTCGATTCAAAATAAAAATACTAAATATGAATATGAAAGGCAGTGTTGCAGGAATAAAGGGTAAAGATAAAAAGTCAAGATAAACCCTTAATATCCTGATTTTTTATTTTTCTCTCTAATTTTTTTGGTGGTGTTGGAAAATTATTCCATTACTATACAAAACCGAGATTTAATTAAATATTAAATATTCTATACTCCGTAGTTAGATTAAAACCTGAGCGTGCGGGCAGCACACCTCCTAGGCTATTACCATCACGCCATGCAGCGTCTAAGGTTAACTTTCCAAAATTTTTTCGGAACCCTACTTCGATGTTTGTCGGGACATCGAAACTTTGGTTGTCACCAAAACTATTCGTGTAAGGTGCAGTCACGCTGGCGCGTACCGCACCGCCCAAGATTCGTGTTGATATTCTTCCGAAAGGAGCTAAGGAACCTTCTTTTCCTAACCCTCCTAGGAGAGTACCAGCTTGAAAGTTGAAGCCAGAAATGTTTGTCGAAATTCCAACAGAGCTTGCAGCGAAGCCTATAAAATTAGGCAGACCATTGTCCTCTGGCTGCCACTTAACTTTTATATCAAAGCTTAAATTTCTTGCTAAGCCAATAGTAGCTCCTCCTTTGAGTTCGTATAGTAAATTAGTAACACTACTTTCACCAATGCCAGCAGCAAATAAGCCAGCATTTAGTGAAGAATTTTTGAATATCTTG
>JBCBEA010000091.1:0-10231 GCA_038529195.1 Cyanobacteria bacterium J06600_6 | reverse complement strand
ACCAATTCTGCAAAAGCTGCCTTGTCTGGCTGGGCATCTGCTTGGCAAAAAACAATAAGCTCGTAATTGGAAAGTTTCGGGAAGCTGAGCAATAGCATTTTGTAGATGCTCGTAAAATTCTCTAGTCGCCAAATTATCACTGGGGCTAGGAGCGCGATCTGGAAGTTCCCAGCTCATTTGACCGTCCTCAACGTAGCGAGGTGCATCTAAAGATAGAGGGGGACTAACGCGCTTACGCTTGCGCAACTCATCATAAAAAAGATTAGTCGCAATCCGACTCAACCAACCTCGAAACTTCGCGGGATCCTGTAAACGATTGATATTACGATAAACTCGAATCCATACTTCTTGAGCTAAATCTGCTCTTTCCTGCCAATCCGGGGCAAGATGGTAGAACAGACGATTGAGATGAGACTGGTATCTTTGCACCAATTCTGCAAAAGCTGCCTTGTCTGGCTGGGCATCTGCTTGGCAAAAAACAATAAGCTCGTAATTGGAAAGTTTTTCAGGAGACACAAAGCTTTGCTCGGTCATCTTTGAGTTAGACCAGGATGCAGAAAGAGATAGACTCATGTACTTAATTAACCTCAGTATAGACTTTCTGTATATCTCTCCAGACTAAAAAATAGCCACAAAAGTTCCTCAAGTATTTGGTTCGGTTTCCCCAACCTTAATCAAAACTGTCCCCAAAACTTAAATATCTTTCTCATAGCTAGGAGCATAATCTTTGAGCAGACTACTTAACTGGCTTGCCATATTTGATTCATTTTTATTGCCAATTGCCTGTCGTTCGGGAAAGAACTCGGGTCGATCTAAATAGCGAGAAATTGCTTCATTTACCTGTTTTTGAATCAGACTTTGTAGCTCTTGTCTGGCTCTTTGGCGCTGATAGTTCGCACCCTCTTCTGTCGTAGCGTAGAGAGGAGGTAGACGGTTGAGAGCATAAGCAGCAATATCTCCCACATCTAGAGAAGAATCGCTGGTCTGTTCTATTTCCGCCACCCGAGTAATAGCTTCACTGAGTACTAATTCTTCCATGACGTTGATAAATTGTTTACGGGGGACGGCTACGACTTCCCCCGTCAGTAGAGAACCCATCAGCTGGTCTAAAGCCATGTACTCCTCTACCGATAATTCTGCTGCCGTATCACAGATTCTGCCTACTTCCGCTTCCATGCTGGGGGTAAGATAGCCATCCTGAAGAGCCTGTTCGACGATCGAATTGATTCCCATAGTTTAAAATCAGATAGTAATAGACGAATTCAAATTGAGCAAATCCTCCGCACTATCTTAATCTCTATTCCTGAGGATCGGAAAGATATTCCTCAAAAGTCGTCTCTTTTCAGCTATTACTGCAAACAATTGTAATTTGAATTACTTTTTCAACTAAATTGAAGTCTAATTAATTGTGCCGAAACGCCAGGGAACTGGATCTACTGCTACCTGATTGACATATAAGCCCCAGTGCAGATGAGGTCCTGTAGAAGCGCCAGTAGAACCGATCGTACCAATTCGTTGCCCTGCTTCAACCATTGTTCCCTCGGCAACGTCAATATCTTGGAGATGCATAAACACACTAATCACTCCCTGTCCGTGGTCAATACCCACGATATTACCGTGAACGTGAAATCCCGCATCTTCTCTACCAACTAGACGTACTTTGCCTGCTGCAGGCGCAATTATTGGCGAACCATAGCCCCCCGCATAGTCGACTCCCTTATGATAGTAATCTTGGGCAAAGACATTGTTGTAGTAACGACGAATGCCAAACCCCGTAGAAACACGATTGGGGTTGGGTCGGAGGAAAGAACCCCGCCAAAATTTTTCAGGAGTAACTAGCTTTTTTAGAGCAGAGACTTGTTCTAATTCATAGTCGGTAGCGGGGCGAGAAGCCTTTCCACTTAGCCAGATTCGCTGAATGGGGAAAGTTCTATTTTTTAGCCAAACGCCAATGTTGCTAATCTTACTGTCTCCTTCCACCTGCACCGTCATTTTGCCAGGAGTGTCGAGAGGGGAAGTCGGAATAAAGGCACGATATTTGCCGTTGCTAAGAAATACAGGATGTTCTTTTTGGTTAACCGAAACTTTAGGGGGAATGCTCCCATCATCAGTGCTAACAATAACCGAAACAGTATCTCCTAGCTGTGGAGTTTGAGGCAATATTTTCACTTCTAGTCCTTTGACTGGAGAAGCGATCGCTAGTATTAAAGCCGTGCTAATTCCTGTTAAGCTGGGTCGAAAATGATCGAACATACTAAATTGAGTGTGGGGCTAGCGTTAACTTCGTCGATATCAACCTAAAGTTTATTTTAGCTGAAGTGAAATTGGGTTGATTGTTGCGAATTATGATTACTGATCGCAGAAAGGTAACGAGTTTTTTGTAGGATATTGAGTGTGGAGCCGTTTTCGTCGCTAATTTTCACGGATAAAAACTAGGGCGTGTCATCATTGGGAGGGAAGAAAGCTTTTGAAAAGGTTTTGACGAGATACAAAGAGAAAAATGTTCTGCATAGCCGTAGCTACGGAGGTTATTTTGCGACGTAGTAGGTTATTAAAAGACGAGCAACCCCCAGAGGTTGACGCCTCAAAGTTGCTTTGCAACGCTGGCGCATTGGCGCCGTTCGTCGACCGGTGCAAGAAAACGCGCGAGTAAGACCAAAGCAAGCTCTCTTTTTAATTGATGACACGATTTAATAGCGCGAGAGTAAATTCCTCCGGGAATTATTTTTAATCAAAATTTTTATAGATGAGTATTTCTAAATCTGTAGTGCAGCAGCTGCTCGAGCATTGCACTAGCTGGCGAACACAAATGTATTTTAAATCTTCTTTAACCGCTCTATCTCACGCGATGGAAGACCTGGTTTTGAATGACACGGATTCACCATTAGTGATTGCCAGTTTTCAGCGTGAGCGGTTCTATCGCCAGGAATCTCATCGCTACCGTCGAATTGCAGACAAGTCTGATCAAGTATACGTTTTGGCTGCACCAGAAACTGATTTTAGCGACGGTTCTACTGATTACGAAACGATCGCCTTTGAACCAGATGATGCTTTAGCTCAAGAATGGCACCTGGTAATCATTGGACAGCACTATGCTAGCTGTTTGATTTGTCGCGAACGTAATATTCCCACGACTGAGAATAAATATGTTTCAGCAATGGACACAAATCGTCGTTTTGAGGGAATTTGGACGTTTGATCGCTCTGTAACCCTGGCAGCAGGAGAAATTATGCTGTCACGAATCGCTACCTACCGACCAGAATTAAGCTCGAAAATAGATCAAGCCAGAAAAACCTATATTGATTCAATGGACGCGACTATCGGCAATCAAGCTCTGATTGAATCTCCGTTGGCAAACCCCGACCCTTTTGTGCAAAGACTCGTCACCTATCTCCAGGCGAGCCAGTATAAGTTGCTGAAGGCGAATAAAACTCTCGCGATCAAGCAACAAAAAGAGCAGCTGGTTAATTCTGTGACTGATGCGGTGAGGAGATCTCTCAACACCAAGCAAATTTTACAGATGGCGGTACAGAAATTGGGAGAAGGAATCGGAGTCTGTCGCTGTATCATCTATCGCTGTCATGAAAACGATGCTTTTGCGACGATAGATCGAGAGTTTACCAGCCCCGGAATTAAGTCTGTTCGCGGTCATCAATGGCAGCTGGCTAATAATCCTCTTTTTGCTGAGGCGATCGCCACTACGGAAACGGTGAGTGTCAACAATACTCTAGAAGATGAGCGTTTAACTAAAGTCGCTTGGGAGCAGAGCACAGAAGAATTTTTTGAAAATTTAATCCACAATTACTCTATTTCTTCTTGGCTATTAGCGCCAATTTTCTATCACGGTAAACTGTTAGGAATGATGGAACTCCATCACTGTAGCCCCGAACCTATTGCCTGGGAAGCCGATGACATTGCCCTGGTTGATGCGATCGCAACTCAGGTCGGGATAGCCTTAATCCAGGCGGAAGCCTATGCCGATCTTGAAGACCTTAACGAACAGCTAGAAGCTTTAGATCGCACCCGCTCTAATTTGGTTGCAATTGTTGGTCACGAACTGCGGACTCCTCTTTCGACAATTCAGGTCTGTTTAGAAAGTTTGGCTAGCGAACCTGATATGGCATCGGAATTGAGCCAGATTATGCTTGATACTGCCCTCAAGGATGCGGAAAGGATGCGTAATCTAGTTCAGGACTTTCTAACTCTTTCTCGTCTAGAAGGAGGGGGAGTGGAATGGAACATTGAGACCCTGTCCGTCACGGAATGTATCGACCTGGCAATTAGCAATGTTAAAGCTCGCAACTTAGAACAGTCAACACCGCAAATTGATAATCTGACCTCTCCCGCAGATTTACCGTTAATTGAAACTGATGGAGAATGGCTTGTAGAAGTTTTAGCAAAATTATTAGATAATGCCTGTAAATTTACTCAAGCCGACGGCAAAATTGCGATCGCCGTTCAGACGAATGGTGGCAAGACGATTGAAATAACGGTGTCTGATACAGGCAGAGGGATTGAAACTGGCAGTTTAGAAAGCGTTTTTGATCGCTTTTATCAAGAAGAGGGAGCATTACGCCGCAGTGCTGGCGGAACAGGACTAGGTTTGGCGATTTGTCGCCAGGTAGTCAAAAATTGGGGCGGTGAAATTTGGGCAGAATCTCCAGGAAAAGATCGAGGTAGCATCTTTCACTTTACTATTCCCCTCAAAGCGACAAAACACAAGGCACCATCTGTCAATTCTCTAGCTGCTAAGTATCAAAAAAGTATCCAGAAAACCACGACCCAATCAAAAAGCTAAAAGCTAATCGAATTTGAGCCTGATAAAAACTGTTACAGTTTTTGACACACTGACAATATTGCCACGAAGCCAATGATAGGATGCGCTAAATACCTTTAATTGAGGATTTTTATTAACATGGCAGAAGAAATCAAGCTTTCTGGGAAAACTCCCCAGTTTGGTGGTAGCACTGGTGGCTTACTAACCAAGGCCGAAGTAGAAGAAAAGTATGCAATTACCTGGACTAGCAGTAAAGAGCAGGTCTTTGAAATGCCGACTGGTGGCGCAGCAATTATGAATGAGGGGGAAAATCTTCTTTATTTAGCCCGCAAAGAACAGTGCTTGGCACTGGGTACTCAGTTACGCACTAAATTCAAGCCTAGAATTCAAGACTACAAAGTCTATCGCATTTTCCCCAGTGGAGAAACTCAGTACCTCCACCCTGCGGATGGTGTCTTCCCCGAAAAAGTAAATGAAGGGAGAGAATATAACGGCAAAAAAGACCGTCGCATCGGTCAAAATCCTCAGCCAGCTACCATTAAGTTTTCTGGGAAAGCACCTTACGAGGTATAGCCAACAGCAGATAACATTAAGAAGGATAAAGAGTGAACTATGTTTGGCGTCTTGTCCTTCTTTTTTCATGGGGATTATTAGGTTCAAGCTCGCACTTGTTACCTCATCCCTCATCCTTCACCCCTCATCCCTTGATTAATGATCTTTCCCAACTTTGAGCAGTTTACCGAGCTAGCACGGCAGGGCAATTTTGTCCCCGTATATCAAGAATTAGTTGCCGATTTAGAAACTCCTGTCTCGGCTTGGTACAAAGTGTGCGCGGGTCAGCCCTACAATTTTTTACTAGAATCGGTCGAAGGAGAGGAAAAGCTCGGTCGCTATAGTTTTTTGGGTTGCGATCCGATGTGGGTCTTGGAGGCAAGGGGCGAAACAACCACCCAAACCCATCGTGATGGCTCCACTCAGGAGTTTCAGGGTAATCCTTTCGAAATTTGCGATCGCTGTTTGGAATCTATCAAGCCGGTAAAACTACCTCAGCTTCCTCCTGGCATTGGTGGCTTATTTGGCGTCTGGGGTTACGAGTTGATTCGCTGGATCGAACCTAGAGTTCCCGTTAACGAGATTCAGCCCGATGATCTGCCCGACGGAGTTTGGATGCAGGTAGACAATTTGATTATTTTTGACCAGGTAAAGCGGAAGATTTGGGCAATTTCCTATGCGGATCTGCGCGATCAGGATCAAACTTTAGCCGAGGCTTATCAGCTAGCGGGCGATCGCGTTACGAAATTGATGCTTAAGCTTCAGCTACCCCTGCCAATTGAGGCAAAAACCCTGGAGTGGAAAAATCCTAATCAAGCTGATGTCCCCGAGCAAGGAGAACTAGTTTACTGTAGCAATACTGACAAACAGTTATTTGGCGATAACGTCAGACGAGTCAAGGAATATATTCAGGCGGGGGATATTTTTCAAACGGTCTTGTCCCAAAAATTGTCCACCGTTTATAAGGGTCATCCTTTTAATCTTTATCGTTCATTGAGATTGGTCAATCCTTCTCCCTACATGAGCTACTATCAGTTTGGTGATTGGCAGCTAATTGGCTCCTCTCCAGAGGTGATGGTCAAAGCCGACTTAAGAGAAGACGGTAGGTTGACTGCCACTTTAAGACCGATTGCAGGTACTCGCCCTCGTGGTCAAAACCCGACTGAAGATGAGGCATATGCAGCGGAATTACTGGCAGACCCGAAAGAAGTAGCAGAACACATCATGTTGGTGGACTTGGGTCGTAACGATCTTGGTCGCGTTTGCGTTAAGGGAAGCGTCACAGTTGATGAGCTGATGGTAATTGAACGCTACTCCCACGTGATGCATATTGTTAGTAATGTGGTCGGGGAAATTGAAGCAGGTAAAACAGCCTGGGATCTGCTAAAAGCCTGTTTCCCAGCGGGTACGGTTAGTGGCGCGCCCAAAATTAGAGCCATGGAAATTATCCATGAATTAGAGCCAGAAAGACGAGGACCCTATTCGGGAGTATATGGCTACTATGACTTTGAGGGTCAGCTAAACAGCGCGATTACGATTCGGACAATGATTGTGCGTCCCTATCGAGAAAACCAGTGTCTTGTCTCTGTGCAGTCAGGAGCAGGGATGGTAGCCGATTCGATTCCTGAATCTGAATATCAGGAGACTTTAAATAAAGCCAAAGGTCTACTCGAAGCAATCAGAAGCATCAATTAGTTTTGGCTGTTGGTGAACAAAAATCCTAGATTTAAAATAATTGGACTGTAGAGCCAGACTAGATCGTTAGTATTAAAATATACATTTATAGTTTAATTTTTGAGCTATGTTAGTTTTCTAATAATTTTTGGGCAAAATAAGGCTGAAATAAATCGCTCAACTTAAGTTTGCATTTTGATTATTTTAGCTTTGGCGATCGCTTAAAGTTTAGATACATCTGAATTTAATCGCTAAAATAGGTATGAGGTTATTTTTCTGACGGCAATTTTAAATTTCTCAAATCAAACAACCCTGTATTTTTAAGCGACATTAAGTAAAGATCAATGACTGAACTAACTCAAGATTTATCCTTGGCTCAAGCTCGCTCTTTGATGGATAGTTATGCTTTCGATCTGGGACGTGGTAATGTCGAAAAGCGTTTAAACTGCTGGCTTGACTCATACCATGCAAGCTGGATTCGCCTGGCGACGATCGAAGCCCTATATCTGGGTCGTTACAAAGCAATTTCCATTGAGCATATTTTAAATGTGTGGTTACGGCTTGGCACTCCAAATCCCCACTTTACATATGAATTTGAGCGATTAATCTGTCGCAAATTGCCCAAACACCTGAGCGATCTATCCGATTTGACGGCGAATACTGTTAAATCAAATTCTTTGATGAGCGATCAGCCTCGATCTAGAGTTCCCGCTTCAACAGAGTCAACGAAGGAAGTGACTACGATCAATTTGCAAGACGAAAGTCTTAATCTAGAGAGGGCATTTAGGCAGCCTGCCAGCTCTAAGTCGAACCAGTCTCTGATCTCAAACTGGGGTCTATCTTACAATTCTACCTGGTCAGATTTCACCACCAGCAGCAGAATAATCCATCAGTTTATTCCTTTGCCCGACGTATCATCCTTTTTTACCCGCTTAAAAACCTTTGGCGAAGAAAAATAACCAAGACAACTGCTTAGATTCCGAAATTACATTACAATATGTAAAGTAAGTGCTGTTCGGAAATCGGAAATTTAATGCGCGTAGCAATTGTTGGTGCAGGGTTGGCAGGCATGGCGACAGCTATTGATTTAGTTGATGCTGGTGCTGAGGTAGAAATATTTGAATCTCGCCCGTTTGTCGGGGGGAAAGTCGGTAGTTGGGTTGATAAGGACGGCAACCATCTAGAGATGGGTCTGCATGTCTTTTTTGGCTGCTACTACAATTTGTTTGGTCTAATGGCAAAAGTCGGAGCTTTAGACAATCTTCGCCTCAAGCAGCACACTCATACCTTTATCAATGAGGGGGGACGAGTCGGTGAACTAGATTTTCGTTTTCTCACAGGTGCGCCCTTTAATGGATTAAAGGCATTTTTCACAACATCCCAGCTTTCAGCGGTTGACAAGGCAGCTAATTCATTAGCTTTAGGTACGAGTCCCATTGTTAGGGCTTTACTCGATCCCGAAGGGGCGATGAAGACAATTCGCAATCTAGATTCGATTAGCTTTGCCGACTGGTTTCGTAGTCACGGTGGGAATAATGGCAGCCTCCGAAAAATGTGGGATCCCATTGCCTATGCACTAGGTTTTATCGATACGGAAAATATTTCAGCTCGCTGCATGCTGACAATTTTTCAGTTTTTCGCGACTAAAACGGAAGCCTCTGTACTCAGAATGTTAGAGGGTTCTCCTAGTGAGTATCTGCACAAGCCAATTGTGGATTATCTAGAGGCAAGAGGTACAAAAATCCATACTCGCCATCAGGTCAAAGAGATTTTGTTTGAAGATGCTGGTGACCAAACTAAAGTTACAGGCATAGTAGTTAGTAATGGAGAGAGCGAATCAACTGTTCGTGCTGATGCCTACGTCTGTGCTTGTGATGTGCCAGGGATTAAGAAAGTAATCCCCCCAGATTGGCGCAAATGGTCTGAATTTGACAATATTTATAAGCTGGATGCTGTTCCCGTCGCGACTGTACAGCTGCGCTTTGATGGCTGGGTAACAGAGTTAAACGATGCAGACAACCGTCAGCAGTTAGAAAAAGCAGTAGGCATCGATAATTTACTCTACACCCCCGATGCGGATTTTTCCTGCTTTGCAGATTTGGCTCTGACCAGTCCAGGGGATTATTATAAACCAGGTGAAGGTTCTCTACTGCAGCTCGTCCTGACCCCAGGCGATCCCTACATTAGACAGAAGAACGAAGATATTGCTCATCGTATTTTAGAGCAGGTTCACAAACTGTTTCCTTCCTCTCGGGAACTAAACATGACCTGGTACAGCGTGGTCAAACTAGCCCAGTCGCTCTATCGCGAAGCACCTGGTATGGATCCCTATCGTCCACCTCAAGCAACTCCCGTCAGTAATTTCTTCTTAGCGGGTAGCTATACTCAGCAAGACTACATTGACAGTATGGAAGGTGCAACTTTGTCAGGGAAGCAGGCTGCTAAAGCAATTTTGGCAAAAGCCGAACAGCTTAAGGCTGTCGCGGTATAGCGATCGCCTTTGTGGGATAATTTGACGCAGTGCAGCGTTTAAAAATATGACAGACTGGCTAGAACACACCGTACAAATTGAAGTCCCAGTACCGATTGATCTAGCTTGGGGTCTTTGGTCAGACCTCGAACAGATGACGATCTGGATGAAGTGGATCGAATCGGTTAAAATCCTGGAAAATAATCCTGACCTGTCTCGGTGGAAACTGGCTAGCGGTGGTTTTAACTTTACCTGGCTATCGAGAATTGTGCAGATTGTTCCTAAGCAGATTATTGAATGGCAATCAGTTGATGGTTTGCCGAATAAAGGGGCAATTAGATTTTATGATCGCCGAGATAGCTGCATCGTTAAAATGTCCTTTGCCTATGCAGTACCAGGTATTATTGGCAGACTGATGGATAATTTAATCGGCGATATAGTTGAGTCTACCGTGATGGCAGATTTAGAACGATTTCGGGATTATGCGATCGCCCAGCACAATCAGAGTTGAGACTCTGGTTGCCAAACATTTCAGGAACAATCCCTCTAGACACAAAGATTGGCGGAGAAGTCGATTGCTTCTCTGGCGGAAGAGTGTCTTTCTATACAGCAAATATCACCTACAGTCAGGCACAATTAAATTTAGTCGCCCACCCTGCAGTCTAAGATAAGATCTATGCAACCTAAAATTATTATTTGTGGTTTGGGACGTACGGGTTCTAAAATTTACAGCTTGCTCAAGCATCAGGGGGCAGAAG
>JBCBEA010000090.1:0-10422 GCA_038529195.1 Cyanobacteria bacterium J06600_6 | reverse complement strand
CAGAAATGCGTAACTCTTCGTCTGACCAGTTCTGAAACTGTTTAGCTAAATCCCGACGTGGGACAGGCAACTCTTGCCATCGTTCATATTCAACCTTTTCAACTTCAAACCCAGCTTCGCGAAAGATATCCAGCATTTCCGCACAGCGAATACGATTAGTATAGATACCTGAGTCATTAACAAACTTTGACTCCCAGAAATTTTCCTCAAACCGAAGGTTGTTCAAGGACTGATCCAAGTGGTCTTTTAGATCTACCGTATGAGAACATACTCCATTATTACTAATGACTCGACGAGTCTCCTTCATAATTTCTAAGAATTCTGCCCGTCGAACGTGTTCCAACACCGCATGAGACCAAACAAAATCAACAGAATGGTCTTCTATAGTCTGTAGTGAAGCTAGCCCAGACGTTAAGTAAGTACCACCACAATCAGCCATAATCTCTGCAAAAGATTGATCGGGTTGAATTTCAGGTGCAGATAGTCCCTGCTGTGCCAAATAATCAGTCATTGCGACATAAGACTCTGGCTTTTCGATCGCAAAATCATCAACGTCAATCAGGTAAGTTTTGTCTCCACCATAACTGCGACAAATCTGAGCCGAAAATAGAGAATTTCCTGGTCCTAACTCCAGACTGCTAAATCCAGATTCGAGCTGCTTCTCCTGAGACACGCGGTCAAAATGCTCTTTAAAAGCCTGATACGCATACTCCGGGACCTCCATCTGGTCATACTGGAAAAAACCAATTGATTTCCAGAATTTATCGCCAATTGGTAGTCGGTAAATTATCATCTTGGAGCCGACTTTCAACCACCACGGCATGACGTCCTTAATTGATTTAAATGGAACGTAGTTTTTAATAAACTCTTTAATGTTCACGATAATTAAGTTAATTTTATTAACGTTTTATTGCCATTGATTATATGTGCCACAGGACAACTATTACATTAATACTAATGTATTTATTGAACATGCTTGTCCATTAATAAAACTAGAAGTTAGCTTTGATGAAATTAAACTGACTCTAATTAATCAAGTTTTCTAGTCAGATTTATCTGTGCTGCTGCTCAAATTTTTCCAGGGAGCATAACGCTGGGCATAGTAATCTAAAATTTCTGAGATTCGCTCTTGATCGACAATGGGGATTTGTGTTTGACAGCTAATTTGTAAAGCTGCAACCTGACTCTGATAATAATCAAACTTTGCGGATGGATCGTGTTCTAGCGATCGCATAATTAAGTCGGTTTCAATTCCTGCTATCTGCCGTAGATGGGCTGCAACTTCTCGATAGACAGCTAGAGGTAGTCGAGGCGAAGTAAGCTGCCAAGTTTGCCCAGAGTCGAACGATAAATCCATAAGTGCCTTAACTTCTAACTTAATATAAAAATAATTTTTTGCTGCCTTTTTGCCTATTTTCCCACTTTACAGCGGTCTCAAAAATGATAAATCTAGGATAGTGGGACATAATCATTGCATAATATAAAGATATGCTAAGAGTTTTGTGTGCATTAGCTGCCTAAAAAGATTGCATGGCTTCAAAACTCTTGGGCGAGAAAATATTGTTAGATAAAAAAGATAATACAAAATTATGAAAACTGTTTCCGATAGCAAAAGGGCATTCCATAGTGCTTACCCTCGACCAATCAATTCTATCTATCGTCGAGTTAACGAAGAATTGCTAGTAGAGATGCACCTACTATCAGTAAACTCGGACTTCAAACCCGACCCAATTTATTATCTAGGGATTGTTACTTCATTTGAGCGCTTGATGCAGGGATATCAGCCTGAAGCAGATCGAGAGAAAATTTTTAACGCTCTTTGTACCTCTACCGATGGCGATCCGCAAAATTACAAATCTCAAGCTGGCGCACTTTTAAACCTAGCAAAAGGTAAATCAGTAGATGAGCTAGTGGAATGGTTTGGCAATCCTACGGCGGATGAGGCTAATAGCTATATTGTCGAACCAATCAAAGCAATCGCCAGCAACGACAATTTCAAGTATAGTCGTCTATTTGCGACTGGAATTTATACTCTTTTGGAAGAATGCGATCCTGAGGTTGCTCAAGATCAAGAAAAGTGCAGCGAAGTAGTAGATAGAATTGCCGAAAAGCTCAGTATCCCGAGCGAAAAAATGAAAAAAGACCTCGATATTTATCGCGGTAATCTAGAGAAAATGGTGCAGCTGCTCAAGGTAATTGAAGATGTCTTGGAAGCCAGCCGTAAACAGAGAGAGAAGCGAGAGCAGGAAAAATTGGACAAGCTAGCTAAGAAAGAAGCGCCAGCCAAAGATCCTGAAACAGAATCCGCAACTGCAGAATAGCAGCTTATTGTGACCGATTCTCTTTGGTTAGAAGTTCCTGAGTTTAACCATCCTGGAGCTGGTCGTAATCATCCGCCTTTTGGCTCAAGTTATTGATCTTGTTAATAATTTGGGTCGGGTTCATGGATTTAAGCAGGTATTCATCTACTCCGCATTTTGTAAACTTTTGCCATTCATCATGCTCAAAGCGATCGCAAAGTAAAGAAACTCTGGTGTAGTTAGCAAGAGAGGCACTGGCGATCGCATTAACTATATTTTCGACATCAATTACGGAGCAGTCTTGGTCGATAATTACAATTCTCGGCTGCAATAGTTCGATTTGGCTTACTGCCATTGCCGAGTCCATCAACCACACAACTTGATAATCGATGGTATTGAGTAACTGACAGATAAAGGTGGCACTAGCCTCATCTTCAGTTACTAAAACAATAGTTTGGGAGCTAGCTGTGCCATATGGGACATAATTATTGGCAGCCACGGAATGTAAGTTAGGAGGTGCTTTCTCAGGCAGATAGACGGTAAAGACAGAACCTTCATCCAGAGCCGATTCAACCTCAATTGTGCCACCGTGTAGCTCGACTAGTTTTTTAGTTAAAGCCAAACCCAAACCCGTACCGCCATGAATTCGCTGACGGACGTTGGCAATTTGCTTAAATTTTTCAAACAGTAAGGGGATTTCCGAGGGAGCGATACCGATACCCGTATCCTCAACCTGAAAAACTACCTGATGCTGTTCTCGCCAGACTCTAACGACGACTTCCCCTCCTTCTGGGGTAAATTTAATCGCGTTACTGAGAATATGAAAAATAATCTCTTTTAATCTGATCTCATCCGCAAAAAAATCTTCGTGTTCGGGGTCAATGCTAATTTGCGATCGCAGTTTAATTTCTTTAGCCGAAGCACTATCCTGCAATAGCTGTAGAGAATGCTTGACTATTTCGGGTAGAGATACCTGCTCGATTTCTAATAGGTGCTTGCCCGATTCAACATCGGAAAATTCTAGAATGTTGTTGATCAAAGACAGCAAATGTTTGCCGCTTTGCTGAATCAAATGCAAATACTCATGCTGCTTCTCTGGAGGTAGATGTATTTTCTGTTTAGTCGATGACCACTGCAAAAGAGTACTTGATAAACCAATCACGCAGGTAAGAGGAGTCCGCAATTCATGACTCATACTCCCCAAGAAGTCATGTTTAGACTTACTGGCAGCTTCCGCTGCAATTAGAGCATCCTTAAGCTGCTGAGACTGAGTTTCTAACTGCTGCTGCAACATCTGTTTCTGCTGCTGTAGCTGTTGATAAGATTGATGGTCGAAAATAGCGATCGCTAAATACTCAGCAACCTGGCGCAAAAACTGTAGATCTTGAGACTGCCAAACTCTAGGTTCACACTGATGAGCAATAATCAATCCCCATAGCTGCTTGCGAACATTTATCGGCACAACCAGCTTGGCTTTTACCTGTAGTTCTGTCATGAGAGACTCTAAGCAGGGGTTCAAATGAGTATGAGTACTAACATCGTTGATAGCCAGGCTAAAACCTTGACGGTATTTATTACGACACTGTGTATTTTGACCCCAACAGTTTTCTTCCTTAAAGTAGAGAGTCGAAACAATATCATCACTGCTTCTCGCCTCATAGGTAATCGTGTCTAGAACCTTAACTGGTCTGAGACTTTCGCCACCAGATTCTACAGAAATTCCTAGCTGATAAACCAGCAGGCGATCGACCTGTAGAAAATCACAGCTACGGTTCACGGCAGATTGAATAATTGTCGATAAATTCAGGTTTTGACTAATCTGAATCTTAATTTGTTCAAAAATTTTCTCTCGTTCTACTTGATAATGCAGTAAATTTTCCATTTGGGGAGTAGAGTAATGACTCTGGTGGTAATCTGCTGGTTCTGCGCTATTTGCCAGTAGTTCGACTGCTTGGAGAATGAAATCTATCGAACCGTCTAAATTCTGGTTTAGCTGCTCGGGAAAACTGGTACGTAAACGATTAATAATAGAAATATTCCATTTTTGCCTGTAGCCAAACTGAATTAACTTGTCAGCTATAGTCGCCGAGTCGAAAATTGCACTTACCTGATAAGTCTCGGCAGAGATGCCTGGTTCTCGATAGAGTAAAGCGTTAAATTTTGGAGCGATCAGGAGAAAAAACTTATCTGTTTCTGATTGTTGTGAAATATGTTTTTTTACATCTTTTTCTAACAGTTCGATTAATGTGTCTTCAGTAAACATTTGAGCTTCATCTTGAGATGCCATGCCCAACCAAAGCTTGACTAATTGTTGCCAAACATGAATATGAATACTTTTTTTAAAAATTGAGGAATATGGATAAATCGACACAATTAAAATCCAAAAGATAAAACAATTTCCTTTCGTATCCAGCTTGGCTTATTTTAAACAGCTTCGACTGAACTGTAATGATTTCTCAAGATTAGATATTACCTAAAATTATGCATAAAATAGCAGCACTTCCTGGAGGATGGGATCCAAATACGGAAGGAGTAATTTTTATTGAACAGACTCCTGCGCCAATAGTTTTTTTAACTTATGCTGATACTGATATTCAAACCCTCGCTACGGTTCAGAATATTTTGCCGACTGGCTTTCCTGAAATTAGAGCAGTCAATTTACTCAATTTACAGCAGCAGCTAAGTATTGACGTCTATTTTGAAACAGTAGTCGCCAAAGCTAAAATCATTGTTTTAAGACTATTGGGTGGTAGTGCCTATTGGTCTTATGGATTTGAGCAGCTTCAAGAGCTAGCAAAACTACACAATATTCACTTATTTGTTGTACCTGGAGACAACGCTCCCGATTTAGATCTAATTGCTCATTCTACGGTTTCTCTTGCTGCTGTTAATCAATTGTGGCGATATTTACTCGAAGGAGGTCGGGATAACTACCTTCATGCTTTGCAATATATTAGTGACATTTGCTTACAGACAAATTACGATCCCGAAGCTCCAAAGTCTGTTCCCGAACTAGGTAAATATACGCAGTTTGCTGCGAGAATTAATGAAGCACAATTAGAAAGGGGATCGGAGAATAAAAATAGTTTAAATTATTGTGGAATTCTGTTTTATCGTTCTCATTATTTAGCAGGAAATACAGCCCCAATAGATAGATTATGCGACTCTTTAGTCGCCCATAATTTGAATCCTCTGCCAATATTTATCTCATCATTAAGAAATGTAGAATTACAGCAACAACTGTTATCCCTGCTTAAAAAAAATCAGGTAAAACTTTTACTCAATACGACCAGTTTTTCTCTCGCAAAAATTGGTGAGCCTGCCCAACTAAAATTTTGGTCGCGGTTAAATGTACCAGTTTTACAGGTGGTTTTGAGTAGTAGCACAGAATCTCAGTGGTTAGATAGTTCTCAAGGATTGATGCCAAGAGATGTGGCTATGAATATTGCTCTCCCTGAAGTTGACGGGCGAATTATTACGCGGGCTATTTCTTTCAAGTCCGTACAAACTTGGAATCAAGAATTAGAAACAAATGTCGTTGTTTATCAGCCAAAAAGCGATCGCCTTGATTTTGTTGCCGATTCGGCAGCTAACTGGATCAAACTAGGGAATACTCCCGTGCAGAAGCGTAAAGTTGCTTTGATTTTGGCAAACTATCCCAATAAAGACGGTAGAATTGCCAACGGCGTAGGTTTAGATACCCCCGAAAGCTGTATTAAAATCTTGGAGGCTTTACAGGCAGAAGGATATACGGTTACAGATCTGCCACAGACGGGAGATGAATTAATCCAGCGTTTGACTCAAGGTATTACCAACGATCCAGAAAGCCGTATTAATCGTCCCTGCTATCAAAGTTTGTCTGTCGAATCGTATCAGCAGTATTGGCAGACATTGCCCGAGCCTGTACGTCAAGGAATTACAGATCGATGGGGACAGGAATTACCCCAACAGGAATTACCAATTCCAGGAATACAGTTAGGTAATGTGTTTGTGGGCATACAGCCTTCTAGAGGCTACGATCGCGATCCGAGTCTCAACTATCACGCCCCAGATCTCGAACCCACCCACGAATATTTGGCTTACTATCACTGGTTGCGCAGTAGCTTTGGGGTACAGGCGATTGTGCATGTCGGCAAACACGGCAATTTAGAATGGCTACCAGGTAAAAGTTTGGCATTATCAGAAAATTGTTATCCTGAAGTCGCGCTACAGACAATTCCCAATCTCTATCCCTTTATCGTCAACGATCCAGGGGAAGGCTCTCAGGCAAAAAGGCGCTCGCAGGCGGTGATTATCGATCATTTAACTCCGCCTTTGACTCGCGCGGAACTTTATGGGGGACTAGAAAAATTAGAAGCCCTAATTGATGAATATTACGAAGCCCAAAGCTTAGATCCTACTCGCCTGAAAATAATTAGCAATCGCCTTACCAAACTAGTCCAGCAGGAAAAGTTAGACGAAGATTTGGGCATTAAACCGACAGATACCCAAACTTTGGCGCAGTTTCTCACCGTTGCCGATGGCTATCTTTGTGAACTAAAAGAGGCACAGATTCGCGATGGCTTGCATATCTTTGGTCAATGTCCCGAGCATGAACAGCTACGGGATTTAATTATTGCGATCGCTCGTTCTCCTAGCTATGGACGCATGGGTTTAACTCAGGCACTTGCCAAGGATTTGGGCTTAGATTTCGATCCATTAATGGGAGTTAACCAAGAATTTGATGTTGAGAATGCCAGACACTCTGTCTCTGTTGAATTTAAAAAGAACAATAATCTTGACCAGCATGTAACACAATTAGGGCAAAGCAAAAATGCAGGAGATGCGATCGCAGTCTTAGAAGAAATAGCGATTGAACTGGTAGATAAGCTGATTGCTCACAAATCTTCTGCCCTCTACCCACCAAATGGCGCTACCCAAACACAACTCCAGTGGATCGAAAACACTCTGCTACCAAATTTACTCAAGAGCGATCGCGAAATTATCAATCTTCTCAGGGCATTAAACGGCGAATATGTACCCAGTGGGGCATCTGGCGCACCAACGAGAGGTAGACCTGAAGTATTGCCAACGGGACGTAACTTCTATTCCGTTGATATTCGGGGAATTCCCACCGAAACAGCCTGGTCAGTAGGCAGCAGTGCAGCGGAAGTCCTGATTGAACGCTACACCCAAGAGAATGGCGAATATCCCAAGTCTTTAGCAATTTCTATCTGGGGAACTTCGACTATGCGGACTGGTGGTGATGATATTGCCCAGGTCTTGGCGCTGATGGGAGTTCGACCAGTTTGGGACGGCATTTCTCGACGAGTGGTAGATTTTGAAGTCTTGCCCAGCTCCATCATGAATCGTCCTCGCGTAGACGTAACGGTGCGCATTTCGGGATTTTTCCGCGACTCTTTTCCCAACATCATCGATCTGCTGAACAAAGTGACCCAAACCGTTGCTGACCTACCAGAAACGGCAGAGGTAAACCCTCTCGCAAGTAATGTACGGCAAGAGCAAGAGCAGCTACAGGCAGCGGGAATCGAGCCAGAAGTAGCCAAAACCAGAGCTAGCTATCGCGTATTCGGCTCCAAGCCTGGAGCATATGGAGCAGGAATGCAGGGCTTAATTGAAGCGCAAAATTGGCAGAGTGACGAAGATTTAGCCAGAGCCTATTTAAACTGGAGTTCTTACGCCTACGATAAGACAGGGAAAGGACATGCTGCACCCGAAGCTTTTAAGTCACGCCTGAAGAAATTACAGATCGTGTTGCACAATCAAGACAACCGCGAACACGATCTATTAGATTCTGATGATTACTACCAGTTTCAGGGCGGAATGACCGCAGCGGTGCGGAGTCTGACAGGAAAAAATCCCGAAGTATATTTTGGTGATAACTCACAGCCAAGTAATCCTAGAGTGCGCAAGCTGACAGAAGAAATAGCGAGGGTATATCGATCGCGAGTTGTTAATCCGAAATGGATTCAGGGAGTGATGCGTCACGGCTACAAGGGAGCGTTTGAAATGGCTGCCACCGTAGACTATCTTTTTGCCTATGATGCCACCGCTAACTGCGTTGCCGACCATATGTATGAAGGAGTAGCCCAAGCCTATATCTTTGATCGGCAGGTACAGGACTTCATTCAAACCAAAAACCCCTGGGCATTACGAGACATGTCCGAAAGACTACTAGAAGCTCATCAAAGAGGGCTGTGGCAAAATGTCGATTTGCAGATGATTGACGACCTAAAAGCGATCGCCAATCAATCGGAGGGTGTAATTGAATCAATCTAGCCGTTTTCTCATCGATCTAAACCCTACAAAAAATAAATCCGCAGCTACACTGGATTATGCTCTCAACTGTCCTTGTCTATGTCTAACCTTAGAGAATTATCCAAACCAAATTCTGACATTAATGACTACGAATGGGGAATTACTCCTCAGCCAGTCAAATCAACTATTGCCCAGCTCCAAAAGTTGCTTGAGCAACGGCAAAAGCAGCTTAAAAATGTCCAGCAGGAAAATAAGTGGTTAAAAAACCAGCTTGAAATAACTTTAGACAAGCCGAATCGTCCTCATCTACCTTCTTTACCAGAGGTGATACTCTGGACGGCGATTGGGGTAATTCTGACAACTGCAGGGACGTTTATGCCCGCCTCTAGTTTTGCTGCTCCCTGGTCTTGGTGGGGGCAGGGATTTGGCGTACAGGCTTTAGGGGTAAGCTATCAGATCGGCGCCGTGTTGCTAATCGCCTGTTTGGGAGGCAAAAATGCAGCCCTACTATCTCAGGTTATTTATATCCTTCTTGGTATTTTGGGTTTGCCAATTTTTGATCGCGGTGGTGGTACGGTCTATCTACAGCAGCCTCATTTTGGTTATTTGCTCGGATTTGTTGTTGGAGCATGGTTGTGTGGCTGGTTGGCGTTTCAGAGCTTGGCAAAGTTCGATACTCTTCTGGCAAGCTGCGTCGTCGGACTGATCGCGATTCACACCGTAGGCATTACTTATCTGACGGTGATGTACTTTATTACAGGTTTGGGAGCCGAATTTGATTCTTTAATACAGGCGATCGCTATTTATTCCCTTCAGCCTCTGCCTGGTCAAATAGCGGTAGTTTGCGCCACCAGTCTCATTGCCTTTGTTTTACGCAAGGTCATGTTTACCTAAGCTAGAGCAATAATTTGACTATATTTATAAAAAATAGCGCGAAGCTTATTCTTGATAATAACTTCGCGCTGTTTACTGATTACTGTTTACTAATTACTCAAGTTTCTCCAAGTTTTTAATTCCGCCTAAGAATTGATCGGTGAGCAGATTCCAAACCGTACGATTTTCATCAATTCTGACGTTAGCCTGAACATTCATCCCGGGTTTAATGAATTTCTTTTTACCTTTGACCATTAGATAGTTTTGATCTAACTTAACTTTTACCGCATAGCGGAAGAAATCATAGGGAGGTTCAGGTTCTAGAGAACTAGAGCTGATAAACTTAATGTCCCCATCAATACCACCATATTCGCCAAAGTCAAAGGCACTAACCCGAACATCAACAGGCATCCCTTTTTCGACGTAGCCGATGTCTTCGGGGGTTACAAAGACCTCGGCAATTAAATCTTCTGTTGGCACAATTTTGAGAACGGGACGTGCTGCTTGACCAGAAGGCGGAACGTAACCAGGATAGGCTCTTAGATCGAACACTTCCCCTGTCACTGGTGCAAGAATGGTCTTATATTTCAAATTCTCATTAGCATTTGCAACCTGACTGTTAATCTCGGCAGTTCGCTTGTCGTTTTCGACAATCGTTTTGTTTAGCTGACTGTCAATTTCAGATAGTCGAATGCGGTTAGAGGCTATTTGATCATATAAATCTCTCTTAGAAACAGAAGTCGTGTTGTTTAACTGCTGTCTGGCTTGAGAGATATCTAAACTTAGCCTTTGTCCTTCCTGTAATAGACGGTTACCTTCAGACTGCAGGGTTGTTACCTGCTGTTGCTGGCGATCGCGTTCTAGGTTACCTTCTTTTAACGAATCTACCATTGAAGCTTTGCGATCGTTAATTCTTTGTTTTTGCTGATCGACCTGAATTTTGGCAATTCCCCCTTCCTCAAAAACAGGCAAGATTGCAGCTAAAGTTTCT
>JBCBEA010000089.1:0-10645 GCA_038529195.1 Cyanobacteria bacterium J06600_6 | reverse complement strand
ACTTAGTGCAGTATAACCCAAGCGTTTCTGAACATTTATAGACCGGGTAAGAGCAAAATATTACCTGTAAATTAATAGTTTGAATATAAATTGGAGCTTGATAATCGTTGTTCTATTAATTCGAGATAATGATGAGTAGACGTATTGTTAGGATCGAGTAGTAAAGACTGCTTGAATGCTAGGTTTGCCTCACGATAACGACCAATTTTATACAGTACAGTGCCTTTCCCAAACCAATAATTAGGAGCATCTTGATAAATTTCGATCGCTCGATTAAAAGCGATTAAAGACTCCTCATTTTCTTCTAATCGGCTTAGTGACCAACCTTTTCCCGACCAAGATCGACTGGCTTGAGGATTGATGTTTAGTGACAATTCATAGGCTTCGACAGAATCTTCAAAGCGTCCCATGTAATAGAGAATATTTCCCTTACCATCCCAATGACGATAAGAGTTAGGGTTTAACTCGATTGCTCGGTCAAATGCATCTAGAGCCTGGACTAGATCTCCTAATTTCTTTAGCGCCCAGCCTTTGCCTGCAAATGCTAAGTCAAAGCTCGGATTAATTGCAATTGCCTGATCGTAAGCATTAATTGCCTTTAGTAAATCTTGTGATTTCTGGAATTCGTTTCCTTTCTCATACCACTCATATGCTTTGACATAGTTGCTAGCAACTAAATTATGTCGAGCCTCTGGACTAGAAATGAGAGAGTTAGGGGTACTAGTACTGCCTTTGACGCTGGTTGAAGTTAGCCCAAAGATAGCTAGCGTTAGTAATATATATTTAATTGGTTTGTGTGTCTGCACGTTTGTAAATTAGAATTTTATTTTTAAATAATCAAAATTAAAGTGCATCGTCGTTTTTAAGCAGAGAAGTAAGATTCCCGTAATCCGACTGATGTACAGTAAACAAAATTCTAATTGCACCGATTTGAAATTGTGTGTAATCTCGATCATAAACACGAGCTTTCAAATTTAAGCACGCTCTAAGACCAAAAAATTGCGATCGCTTACCGTAGCCTGCCAGTCTGGCTCAATGACAATGGTGCTTATCTTTTCAACAATAATTGCAGCACCCTGAATACAATCTTGAGGTTGAAGTTCTTCTCGGCGATATACTCGCGCATCATGCCAACGATCTTGGGCAAACATCGGCACTATGGCTATCTCCCTCGGAGACTCATTAAAAGAACGAGTCCGAGACACTACTACTTCTGCTGGCGGGTTCATTTGCTGCACTAATTCAACGGAAATTGACTCGACAACTAAATCCTTGTTCGACTGGATAAAACCATAGCGTGTCTGATGTTCAGCAGCAAAATCTTGCTGCATGACTGCAATATCAGTTGTAAAATTAATCGTGAGGCTAGAACTAGTTCCCGCATACTTCAAATGTACCTTGTCAATTACCTGCATATCTGATTTTGAGTTGGTACTGGCTAAAGAATCAAACAGCAACTTTAGCCTTGGCATTATTGCCGGAGTTAGTACCTCGTCGACCGATTGTATTTTGGTATTTTTGAGATCTGCCAAACCAATACCATAGGCAGAAAGCACCCCCGCATAAGGATGAATTAATATTCTACTGATACCTAAATTATCGGCAACCATGCAGACTACCTGCGCCCCTGCACCACCAAAACAGCAGAGTGCATACTCTGTCACGTCATACCCCCGCTGCAGACTAATCTTTTTGATTGCATTAGCCATATTAGCCACAGCGATCGCCATGAAACCAGCAGCTACCTGTGGTTCAGTATAGTTATTAGCTGTGGAAGTATTAATGCTTTCCGTCAATTCTTCAAACTTACTTTGAACTATATCTCGATCTAACGGCTGATTTCCTTTCTTACCAAAGACAGCGGGGAAATATTGAGGTTGAATTTTGCCTAACATGACATTGGCATCGGTGATCGTCAATTCTCCACCACGACGATAGCAGGCAGGACCAGGGTTTGAACCTCCTGATTCAGGTCCGACACGATAGCTCAAGCCATCAAACCGCAGAATCGACCCCCCTCCCGCAGCAATTGTCTGAATCGCCAGAACAGGAACACGCATCCGCACCCCCGCAATTTCCGACTCCAACTCTCGTTCGTATTCTCCTGCATAGTGAGCCACATCTGTACTTGTGCCACCCATATCAAAAGTGACAATCTGCTCAAAACCTGCTTGCTGACTAGTTTTTACTGCGCCGACAATACCTCCAGCAGGACCACTGAGAATACTATCTTTACCCTGAAAGTTCTCTGCATTTACTAACCCTCCGTCAGATTTCATAAACATCAGCTGGGTATTTGGTAGTTGAGCAGTGACGCGATCTATGTAGCGTCTTAAGATCGGTGTCAAATAAGCATCAACTACGGTAGTATCTCCCCTACTCACTAACTTTATTAAGGGACTTACCTGATGAGAAATAGAAATCTGAGTAAATCCCACTTCTTGGGCAATTCTTGCCACTTCTAGCTCATGTTTCGGATAGCGATAACCGTGCATTAAAACGATCGCACAGCTTCTAATTCCCTGCTGATATACATTCTGTAAATCTTCTCTAATGCGATCGCTCTTTACTGGTTTTAATTCATTTCCTTGGGCATCATACCTCGCATCAATCTCTACCACCGTTTCGTAAAGCATACTGGGCAGAATAATTTCACGGGCAAAAATATCGGGACGATTTTGATAGCCAATTCTCAAGGCATCTTTGAAACCTTTGGTAATTAAAAGCGCAAGGCGATCGCCCTTTCTTTCTAATAAAGCATTTGTCGCTACCGTCGTCCCCATCTTGACTATCTCGATTTGCTCTGTGGGAATCGGCTCATTAGTAGCAACACCCATTAAATCGCGGATGCCTTGAATCGGCGCATCTTGATACTGTTCGGGATTTTCTGACAATAACTTGTAGACAATTATTTTGCGATCGGGGGTTCTGGCAACAATATCGGTAAATGTCCCCCCGCGATCAATGTAGAATTGCCAACGTTGTTTAGAAGTCATACTCCCAATTTAGTAAAAATGGATTTGCGTTAAAACACTCTTTTTCCTGTTTTGAGGGGGTTACAGAGATTGAGTTACGGAAAATTAGATTTGCGTTAAAACACTTTAGCTAAGTTTATACCCAGAAAGGAAGATATCTAGCATAACGAGTAGACATAGACTCAGAATTATCCTGTTTAATCAAACCTACTTCTTTAGTAGCTCCGATAATCAATGACACAGTAGCAACTTTCGATTTATTTAAGCTAAACCTTTCTCTTAAAGTCTGATTAGACATTTTTTGATTACACAAGTATCTTAGGCAACAATGCTGATAGCAAGCGCGAACTCGGTCTGACTGGCTCATCTCATCAAAGTTTTGGTTAGCAAAAAGTATTGCAGTAGTACGAACTTCTCCGACTCGGAAATCAGGAGCAGGTAATTGATACACTTCTGACGCGACAATTACTTTATCGATACCACTACCTTTTTCTTCACAGATCCCAAAACGCCTCATTAAGTTTGCAAGTTGTTCATTTCGCGAACGATATTCGTCGATAAATCTTTCTACCCTAATTGGAGGCAAACCTGGATTAGAAATTTATACTCGGTCAGCATACATTTCAATCATAACGGACGCGCCACTTGCCAAGAAATCTTGATGTATAAGAGCGTTAGCGATGAGTTCTCGCAAAGCTTGCTTAGGAAACATTTTAGTTTCTTCACGAATAACTTCTTCAATAAACTGATTTTGAGGAGCTGAGTTGTGAACAAAATCTATTAGCCTTTTGAAGGCTGCTGCATATCCTTTTTGCCCAACAATATCGTTGCGAGTTATAAGTTTATTTACACCTTCATAAATGATGAAACGAGGTGCTTTTCTTGCTAATGTGGGAGAAAAATTTTTGAGGTTCTTGGCGAAAAGAATCGCTCCTAAGTTTGTAATATTTATTTTTTCGCCTTTTTGAATAATTAGGAAATCACCTTGTAGTTTTTCTATAGTAGTATTTCTGTCTATAGGAGAAGGTAATCTCAATAGTTCAAAATAACTCTGAATATCAATTAGAACCGTAACTTCCTCAAAAGTGAGATTTTTTTTAGCAATTTGCTTAAACCAATCTTGTCTATCTTCTGCAAAAATACTTTTTAATCTTTCAGGAGTCATTGGTACAAGATCTTCACCAACGCGCAACCAATACGCTCCTTCAAGATTTATTGGTTGACCAGTTGGTCTACTAGGAATTTCAAAGATTAAAACACGATTTTCTGATACATCTAATTCGGTTGTATCTATACGAATATGAAGTTTCTCAAATATGTAAACTTTAATCTTATTTTGAGCCTCAGGAGTCTTGAAAGCTTGAGAACCAACAATTTTCCGAGGTTTTTTATCAGTTACCCCCAGGACAAGATATCCTCCACCTTCATTTGCTAAAGCAACACAATATTTGAGAAGCCTTGTTTTATCAAATTGATTTTTTGCTTCTTTAAATTCTAGATGTTCATTTTCGGTGGGTGTGTTGAGCCAAGTTTCTAAAATTTCTAAAGAAATTATCTCTGAATCTACTTTTAATGGTTTGTCAACAGATATTGATGATACCTTTAATTATAAAAGTCAGGCGATCGCAACTTTGCCCTCAAGATAATCCTGAAGCTGTTGATCGTGATCGTGACAGAGATCTCCTAAAGGCAATTCATCTCGACCAAAAGCCCTAACCTGCAGTACTTCTAGTTTGTCTTCAGGGTCTAATTCTCCCTCTGCTTCAACCTCTACCACAATTGAGATCGAATGCAGCCTCGGATCGCGTTGAGGATCGGAATATACGCCCCGCAAACTTTTAATTTTAGTCAGGGTTAAGCCAGTTTCTTCTGCCAATTCTCGGCTAGCAGCATGGGGTAAATCCTCGCCCCAGTCGATCATGCCTCCAGGCAAACCCCACTTACCCGTATCACTCCGTTGAATCATGACAATTCGACCATCGGGCAGCACAGGGATAATGGTTGTGCCAGTAACGGGATGGCGAAAAATAATACCTAAGACTGTGGAAAAGAATCGCCAAGCTTGCTGCATAAAAAATTAGGAGTATTTCAAACTTAATTAAAATTGTAACAACAAGATAATTTAATCTTTTAATAAAGATTTTGCTCGTTCGATCGCCTGGCTGACCTGAACTAATCCAGTGCCACCATAACTATTGCGAGCAGAAACTACCTGTTTGGGAGAGATCGCTTCATAAATATCGGCTTCAAAAGCGGGATGCAGCTGTTGCCATTCTTCTAAAGTGAGATCTTTAAGCAGTTTTCCCGCAGCAATGCTGGTTTTTACTACTTTTCCTACCAAATTATACGCCTCGCGGAACGGAACGTCCTTAGAAGCCAGATAATCGGCAACGTCTGTAGCATTAGAAAAGTCTTCGGCTACGGCTTCTGCCAATCTAGGGGTCTTAAACTCAATTCCTTCGTCAAGTAAAATAGTCATGGCTTCTAAGCAGCCTTTAACTGTTTTAACTCCATCAAATACCCCTTCTTTATCTTCCTGGAGGTCTTTGTTATATGCCAAAGGCAAACCTTTCATAATTACTAGCAAGCCCTGAAGATGACCAAAGACTCGTCCTGTTTTACCCCGCACCAATTCGGGAATATCGGGATTCTTTTTCTGAGGCATAATGCTAGAACCCGTAGCACAGGTATCTTTAAGCGTAATAAAGCTAAACTCTTGAGATGCCCAGAGAATCATTTCTTCGCTGAGACGACTTAGATGCACCATAATCAGACTCGCAGCACAGAGAAATTCAATCGCAAAATCGCGATCGCTAACTCCATCTAGACTATTTTCATAAACCTGCTCAAAGTCTAAGAGTTCCGCAGTATAGTGGCGATCAATCGGAAAAGTTGTTCCTGCTAATGCTCCACAGCCTAAAGGCGAAATATTTGTCCGCTTGTAAACATCTTCTAATCTTGACCAATCTCTCTGGATCATCTGAAAATATGCCAAGAGATGATGAGCCAAACTAATGGGTTGCGCCCGCTGTAGATGAGTATAGCCAGGAATCAGGGTTTCTACATGCTGTTCGCTGTGCTTGAGTAATGCGGTTTGAAAAGCTCGTAAATGCTGCTGAATTTCTCGAATTTCGGTTCGTAGATATAGCCTGATATCTGTCCCTACCTGGTCGTTACGCGATCGGGCGGTGTGTAGCTTTTTACCGACATCGCCAACTATTTCAATCAGTCTTCTTTCTACGGCAAAGTGAACGTCTTCAGCTTCTACCCCAGGGTTAAACTTGCCCTCGCGGTATTCTTGACGGATCTGTTCTAAACCTGATTCAAGCTGTTGTGCTTCCTTGTCAGTAATGATCTTGGTTTTGGCAAGCATTTTGGCATGAGCTACTGAACCAGTCAGATCGTATTCAATCAGTTCGATATCAAACCCAATACTGGCATTAAAAATAGCGATCGCTGGATTCAATGCCGACTCAAAGCGATCGCTCCAGGTTTTTTGCTTGCTCACAATATCAATCAATAATTACACGACTAAATTATTTTAAGCTATCAACTCTAGTTTCCTGTGTTCATTTACGAAGTTTTGGGGCAACCTGGATCGAGAGAGCTTTTTAATTGTCTTGATCTTTTGCAGACATTACTATGTACTAGCTAAATTACGCACAATATACATAAAATATTTACAGCTCATACGTACTAAAACATACTTTTATGTCAAATCTTATTGTTAATCCTAATACACAGTTAGTTAGTGCCATCGACCCTAGTCCCACAGTCTCTGTGCTTTGGGATCGAGCTATTCAGCAGGCGGTGATTGCCGACTCTCCTGGACCGACAGTAGCTTCTCGTGCCTATGCAATGGTGCATAGTGCTATTTTTGATGCTTGGGCTGCCTATGATCCAAAAGCAATATCGACTCAATTAGAAGACAGTTTACAGCGTCCTGAAGCTGAGATTACTGCCGATAATAAACGCGAAGCAGTTAGCTATGCAGCCTATCGAACCGCCTTAGAATTATTTCCCGAACAGGCAGAGATTTTTGATGCTCTCATGAGTGAATTGGGCTACGATCCTGCCAATGAAACTACAGATACTACTACCCCCGCAGGAGTTGGAAATGTTTCGGCTGAGGCTTTACTAAAATTTCGCCGTGATGACGGTTCAAATCAGCTAGGAGATGAACCTAATGGTAGCGGTGTTCCCTATTCAGACACTACGGATTTTGAAACTCCTAATAGTACTGATGAAATTACTAATCTCGATTTCTGGACACCCGAAAATGTGCCAATTGACGATTTAACTGCCCCCGTGCAGAAGTTTCTCACTCCTCAGTGGGGTGACGTAACGCCTTTTGCCTTAGATTCAGGAGCCGAATTTCGTCCTACAGTTCCCGAACCTTTTTTGCTGGTAGATGGGACAGTTGATTTTGATGCGAAAAGCATTATCTTAGCTGATGGTTCGACCTTGGGAATTGATCGCAGTTTAATCGGGACGGTAATTAATCCCAAATTTATCGAGCAAACAGAGCAGGTCGTCGATTTTAGCGCCAACCTAAGCGACAAGGAAAAATTAATTGCTGAGTTTTGGGAAGATGGAGGTGGAACTTCTTTTCCGCCAGGAACCTGGATGACTTTTGGACAGTTTGTTTCGGCTAGAGACGAACATACCCTAGATGATGATGTCAAACTCTTTTTTGGTTTGGGTAATGCGGTTTTTGATGCGGGGATCGCTACCTGGGAAGCAAAAACTTTTTATAATTATGCTCGCCCTGTTAGAACTATTCGAGCTTTAGGAGAATTAGGCTTAATCGGCGAATTTAACTCAGAGTTTGGCGGTTATGCGATTGAATCTTGGCAGCCAGGAGAAGGTACAAAAACTATTTTGGCGACAGATTATCTTACTTATCAAACTCCTGGTAGCGATCCTTCTCCCCCCTTTGCTGAATATACTTCCGGACACAGTGCCTTCAGTGCTGCAGGAGCAGAGATTCTGCAACTGTATACTGGTAGCGATGAATTTGGAGCAGAGGTCAGTTTTGAACCTGGTGAGTCGCGTTTCGAGCCAAATGTCACCCCCGAAGAAACTGTTACTCTTACCTGGGATACTTTTAGTGAAGCTGCTGATGAGGCGGGAATTTCTCGTCTTTACGGCGGAATTCATTTTGAAGACGGAGATTTGAATGGTCGAGTTTTAGGTAGGCAAGTCGGTCAGACAGTTTTTGAACAGGCTCAATTTTATATTAACGGTGGAGTTGAGATAGAACCTTTAAATTTTGAAGGCGAGAACTTGGCTGCGGGAACGATTATCAAAGAACAGTTTGCTAACCTCACGGTTAGTTCCGATGGGCAGCCAGTAATGATTTTTGATACGGCTAACCCAACGGGAGGCGATACAGATTTGGCTAGCGACAATTTTGGTAACGTTCTAATTTTATCTGAGGACGGCGACACCAGTGACCCTGATGATAGTGCTGTGGGAGGCAGGATCTTCTTTGATTGGAACAGTCCAGTTAACATCGACAGCATTGGTTTACTCGACATTGAGTCAACAGGAGGTAGCATTGCAGTTTATGACAATAGCGATCGCCTTTTGCAGAGTTACGATACTTCCCATCTGACGGATGATGGTGGTGCAGCTAGAGTCGATATTGGCTTGAGGGGAGTCGGTAAAATAGAATTAGACCTGACCAGCAGCGGTGCAGTTACGGACATTAATTTTTTCTAGTATGGTGGGTTGGGCATAACGATCTCCTCTCGATCTAATCACCCAACCAATAACTGATTAATTCACTAGCCTTAGCTAACCAGTGAAGCCTTTAAAGGTATAGCCAAAAAACATGCCAATTACCAATGCCCAAACCTGTCCCGATTCAATAAACCAATCCCAAGCATCCGCAATTTGACCTAAAACATCGGGGTCTTCAATCATCTGTGCTAGAAAGCTGGAAACGGGCAACAAATAATTATGGTGCAGTTCAAATATTAATTGAGCTACCTGGTCATTAAATAAAATGTCCATTTGTTTAGAAGTTAGAGATTTAGATATAAGAATTTGCACTAATCTAATCTCAGAAAGTTTAAACCGCCAGTCTAAAATTAATAATTGTAGCTACCAAAAAACTACTAATCAGATTACTCTATTGCCTGGATTTGCATCACAATTGAGGTCATGTCATCACCATGACTTTTGTTGGCACCGCTAAACTGTTTAACCTGCCCGAATACATGTTCGAGAATTTCTTCAGGAGTATCGAGGTGTTGGCAAGCCCATTTGAAACAAAGACAAAGGTTCTCCTCATCAAAGCGATCGCCGTCTTCATTCGCAGCGTCGGTAAAGCCGTCTGTATAGTAAATAATTGTGTCACCAGTCGCCAGCTGTACCGTGGCATCCTCGTATTCTGACTCCATATCCAAACCAATCAGCATTCCCCAACTGTCTAGCTTTTCTAAAACATTGGTTTCCTTGCGCCAGAGTAGGGGCGGATTGTGAGCAGCGTTAGTAAAAGAAAGAGTTTGGTTTTTAGGATCGTATTCGGAATAGAACATACTCACAAAACGATGGGAGTTTTCTAGATCGGCATACATTACCCGATTTAGGTGACGCATAATCTGCGCGGGAGAATGACGGTTTAACACCTCTGCTCGCAGCATTCCTCTTGTCATGGTCATGATCAAGCCTGCGGGGACGCCTTTACCCATTACATCGCCAATGACGATACTCCAGGGAACATCCGAACCAATCTCAGGCTGGCTGTTTGTAAGGCGATCGTAATTAGTGGGAATAAAGTCGTAATAGTCTCCACCAACTCGACTAGCTGTTTCACATTTCGCAGCGATAGATAAACCTTTGATTTGGGGACACTTGCTGGGTAGCAAACGTAGCTGAATTTCTGAAGCGATTTCTAACTCGCGGTCTTGCCTTTCTTTTGAGCGTAATTCTACGGTTAATTCGTGGTTGGCGATCGCCACTGCTGTTTGATCTGCGACTAGCTGAGTCAGTTTGCGACGAGTTGAAGTCCAAAGATAGTCGGGCTCGGTACTAAATACGTAGAGACGACCTTGCTCGATATTTTTGACTAAGATTGGCGTGCCAAAAAACTGAATTCCTGACTTTAGTTCTTGACCAATTTTTTCATCAATAATTGTTGATAATTGAGAAGAAGTATTAATTTCCTGCTGATAATTATTTTTGCTACAGTCAATTTGATAGCTTATCTGTTTAAAGACATCACTTACTTCCAAACCAAGCTTACTGTCTTGGCAGTGAACTTTTTCTAAATGAACTTTTCCTGCCTTATACAAAACTAAGACTCCACCGATAGAGTCTGTGACTCTAGCTGCCATGAGAGGAGTTAGCTCTAGAAACTGGTTAAGATTGCTAAAGCTACGCAAAGCAAACCCTAATGAGCTTAAGAGGTCTTGAATTTTATTCTGTTCCCTCTGCAGATTAGCTACTAATTCTTTTAGCGCTACAACGGGGTTGGGATTCTGGGCAGAAACCTGACCAACACTATTGCTTTCTTGAGAGGGATGGCTATGAGAAGGTACGACAGTCATTGCCTCTACAAATTTTGACATTTTTTTAGTTCATCAGTCGAAAATAGGTTTGGAATACAGTAATACTAAAACATCCGATTGAAGAATACGAAAATAGCTTTTGTACCCGATCAA
>JBCBEA010000088.1:0-10680 GCA_038529195.1 Cyanobacteria bacterium J06600_6 | reverse complement strand
GTCCGACTTTTGGTCCCGTATATTCAGATGCCTGTCCCCAAATCAAGGCAGTAGGAATGAGCAACTGAGTAATATATTGAGTTAAATCAAAGCAAAGATCGCCTCTGACAAAAGAGAGCGCTGCGTATTCCGCGTTTTGCTGCTGTGCCGACTGCAAATATGCTTCTACCAGCTCAGGATAAACCCGATCGCTCTGGGCAAACTGTCTTTGTTCCATAAAGCTGCGAATCCCAAAACTAGTAGCAATACCCGTACGATAAAGCAGGCGATCAACTATGGGTGTGGCAGCTAGCTGAGTAAAGAAATTATCTTGGTAGTTGCGATCAAACTCATTTAATCCGGCTGCAGTGGTGAGAATTAAAGATTTAAACAGTTCAGGACGAGCGATCGCAGCTCGAATAGTAAAGGCTGCGGTAAGTGCTGATGCTACAACGGTAACTGGCCCGTCACAGGTGCGTTCGATAATTTTTTCAATCGAAATCACATAGTCTTCGGGAGTATAATCGTGTTTAGGATGCGCCGATCTGCCCCATCCCATCATGTCGGGGGCAATAATGCGATATTCATCAGCAAAAGCAGGGTATACTTTCGACCATTCATAAGCCGAAGATCCACCTCCCAAACCATGAAGGAAGACTAGATTGGGTTTACTATCCAAGCTGTTGTTCCAAGGCGGGCGATCGTTAGTGTAGTAGACAATATATCCTAAATGCGATTGAATCGAATTTTGACTAAAGCCAGGAGGGACAAACATTTTTATTTACTGTCGAATGAGGATTTTTTTGGACTACTTAAATTTAAGGTATATCTCCTAAATTAATTTTTCATCTTTCCTTAGTTGCAAACAGCAGAACCAAAAAACTTTTGAGTGGAATGAAGTAATTTCATAGACGGTCATTTTAGACAAATACCACTATCTTTTCGCCGACGACAAAATTATGTCCAACTTTTTTGGCATGTCTTTGCTTTTTCGGTAACCACAATAACAAAATGAGATTTGCCTCTAACTTGTGATAGAGTTTTTCGAAAAAAAAGTTTGTTAAGTTGCTAACAGTAACTTAAATTAATAAAACTTAACAAGGCTTAGATAGATGATCGACACACCAGAATCAAGTACTCCAGCTTTCGAATTTAATCGATTCGCCGAACTGTGGAATGGTCGGCTAGCCATGATTAACTTTATGGCTTCAACTACGATGAAAACCATGACGAATCGAGAAACAGTAAGACAGTGGGAAGTAATGTAGCTGCAAGCCAATTGGTTTATTCCTTCCGTCCAGGCTCATTACTTAGGGCAAAGTAGGCTCTAATTACAGACAGAGCTAGGATTTATTTTTTGCCTATTATCAATACATTTTCAAGGCAGACGATTTTCAGAATATAGAAGTTTTGTTAGCGAAAAGACTCATCATAATCTTCGCTCGCATCTTATCTATTCAGGATTCTATTCTTCACTCATAAATCTAAACATGAATTCTTTTAAATACAAGTTAATGCTGCGACGAACAGCAACAACTTTATTAGCGCGATGGGAAAAGTTAGCTGCACCAATAGTTTATAAATCATCATCAGAAGTAGAAAGAGAAAATGTTGGCAGCTAAAAATAATTCTTTTGTCAGCATGATAATTGCTTGTGCTATTTTCACTTTTTGGTCGATTAGCCTCGTCTTCTGCTTAAGATTAGACGTTACACAAATGCCGTTGCTGCTGATTGCTGCGGGGATGGGTTTGAGAACTTTTATACACACGGGAATCTTCATTATCATCCATGATTCAATTCACGGTGTGGTTAGTCAGAATCAGCAGGTTAATTGTTGGATGGGTAAAGTAGCTGCTTTTTTATATGCTCTGTTGCCCTATGAAACCCTGACGGTAAACCATCATCAACATCACCGCTATCCCGCTACCGAGCAAGACCCAGATTTTTATGCAGATAATCCTCAGAGTTACTGGCTCTGGTACACAAGCTTTATGAAAGACTACCAGCAGGGTCAACAGTTTTGGATTCTGTTTTGGGGAATGACGGTAATATTTTGGGGTTTGATTGCTTTGGGTGTCGAAACAGTCAACATCTTCTTGTTTTGGGTAATCCCAATTGTACTTAGTTCGTTACAGCTATTTACTTTTGGTATTTACCTTCCCCATCGTCCTAAAACAGAAGGCTATCGCGATCGCCACAACGCAAAAAGCAACAATTATCCAGTATTTTTATCTTTTATTGCCTGCTATCATTTTGGCTATCACTGGGAACACCATCAGTATCCCCATTTACCCTGGTATAAGTTGCCCTTAGCTCGCCAAAAATATCAGGTCGCTCAACGTTCTTTCAGCTGCACCAAATAGTTAAAACAATTCATTATCAGAGAAACAATCAGATTAATAATTAGGCGTTGGTCAGTTAGTAATGTCGCACGATAAGTTATTCTTCGTAGCTCTAAGCTTTAAGCTCTAAAAATAGCTGTAGCAAGAAAGGGGTGTTACGCAGAATCTCGACCTAAACGCTGGCTAATTTACGCACCAGCCAATTATCAGATAGCCGAGCAATGCTGACGGTAATATCGAAAAACATGACTCGTAAAGAGTTGGGCAAACCCACCAGCAAAGCCCGAAAATAGGGTTCGGTGAAGCGATAGACAATCGGCGGATCGGCAATCCCAAAAAAAGCAGCCCGATCTAAAAAATTAAAACCAAAAGTAAGGTTCAGTCGCCGTAGATTATGGCTGAGACTGGCACCCATCCAGACAGCGATCAAAATAGCGATCGCTAAGACGAATACCTGTCCCCCAATCTCAATTACACAACGATTGCGCCACCAAGGAATTTTTTCTGAATCAGACTGCTATATGTTGAACTGATTGATTCGTAATTATCTAAAGGGAGGAGAGTATATTAGACCTCCATCCGTCCATAAAGCATTTAAACCACGACTAAGGTTGAATGGTTCGCCAATATTGCGCTCGTAAACCTCACCATAATTACCCACGTTTTTGACGACCTGTCTAGCAAAATCATTCGACAAGCCCATGTCTTCGCCCAAATTGCCTTCTAAACCCAGAAAACGTCTAATTTGCGGATCTTCTGTTTCAGCAAAGCTGTCTACATTTTCAGACGTAATACCTAGTTCTTCTGCCTGAATCATGGCATATGTCACCCACTTGACCACATCAAACCATTCAGAATCACCGTTAGCCGTCACAGCACCTAAAGGCTCTTTAGATATAACTGTTTGTAGTACCTGATGGTCGTCTGGTTGACCCATTTGTGCATGGCGGACAATTAATTGAGAGCGATCGCTAGTAGTTGCTTCACAACGACCCTGTTCGTAGGCAGCATATAGCAACTCGTTATCTTCAAACACGACGGGAGAATAATCGACCCCCAATTTTCGCATACGATCGGCGATGTTTTGTTCGTGAGTCGTTTGCGACAGCACGCAGACCGATTTCCCTCCCAAATCTTGTAGTTTTTCTACGTTGCTGGCTTTGGTTACTAGTAAACCCTGACCGTCGTAAAAAATAGTCGGAGCAAATTCCATCCCTACCGAAGTGTCACGGCTAAGTGTCCAGGTAGTGTTGCGGCTAAGTATATCAACCTCCCCCGACTGTACTGCTGTAAAACGCTCCTGCGTGCTTAAATCGCGAAATTCTACTTGATTAGGATCGTTAAACAAAGCGGAAGCTACGGCTCGACACAAATCGACATCAATTCCCGAATACTCACCATTTTCATCGGTTGCGCTAAAGCCAGGTAGTTCGCCACTAACACCACAAACCAAATTTCCTCGCTTTAAAACCGTATCTAGACTACTAAAAACTTCGTCTATTCAATATAAATTAAACTTTTAAGCTCAGTTTAATTTAACGATTATCTATTGTCATGCCAATTATCTATCTGAGTTCGGCAACTAATATTTTTTAAATAATCAATTATCAAAAATTATTTTAACGAAACGGAGGAGAATACATCAATCCGCCATCTTTCGAGAGAGCATTACGACCTCGTTCTAAGCCAAAAGGCTCGCGAAAGTTACGTTGGTAAATTTCATCATAGTTGCCTACCTGTTTGATCACTTGAAAGGCAAAATCATTGGGTAACTTCAGCTGAGTGCCCAAATTCCCTTCCATACCCAAGAAACGTCTAACCTCGGGATTTTTGGAGCTTTGCAGGCGATCAATGTTGTTTGAGTTAATATCTAGCTCTTCGGCTTTGACTGTGGCATAAAAAACCCACTCAACCACGTCGAACCAAGCTGGTTCCCCATCAGCAATTACAGGACCTAAAGGTTCTTTAGAAATAACGGCATCTAAAACCTGATGCTCATCAGGATTGTTCATGGTTTTCCGACGAGCAACCAGCGCCGAGCGATCGCTAGTCACTGCATCACATTTATTCTGCTCATAAGAACGATAGAGTGACTCGTTATCATCGAAGGGCATCGGTAAATAGCCAATGTTATATCTTCGCATTTGCTCTACTAAGTTCTTTTCAGTGGTAGTTCGAACCGGAAAACAGATAGATTTACCGTTCAGGTCATTTAAATCGATAATGCCACTCTCTTTTTTTACTAACAGTCCCTGTCCATCGTAAAAATTAGTTGGGGGAAACCCTAGTCCTTGAGCAGTATCACGGCTTAGATTCCAGGTGGTGTTCCGGCTCAAAATATCAACTTCTCCTGAAACCACTGCCTGAAAACGCTCTGCCGATTCTAAGTGCTGAAATTTTACCTTGGTTGAATCGCCAAAAATCGCAGCAGCGATCGCTTTGCACAGATCAACCGAAATTCCCGAATAGCTGCCGTCAGTTTCCTGATAGCTAAATCCTGGCAGAGCATCATTGATGCCACAAATAAGCTCCCCTCGATTGGCGATCGTTTCTAAGCGATTACTATTACTTTCTTTTGTTTCTTGTTTAGCTGTAGATGTTTGGTCTGAGCTTGCTGGACTACAGCCAGTCATCGCCGATAAGGCCAATCCTAAGATTAGAACACCTATACTGTTAATTTTGTTCTTAATAATCACACTTCCTAAATTTCCTTGACTCGAATACCAATCTTTACTTGACATGTATCTGCCTACCGATAAATTTTTAGTTAAAAGGAGGAGAATACATCAATCCCCCCTCATTCCAGAGGGCATTTCTACCCCGCTCCAAGCCAAAAGGTTCTCCCAGATTGCGTTCGTATATTTCGCTATAGTTGCCAACGTGTTTGATAATTCTTCTGGCAAAATCGTTAGATAGTCCCATGTCAGTTCCTAGACTCCCTTCTAGACCCAGAAATCGGCGGATGGCAAGTTCTTTGCTTTTTTTATAGGTGCTGACATTTTTAGAGGTTATATCTAGCTCTTCCGCCTGAATCAGGGTAAAAGTTATCCATTTGACCACATCAAACCACTGAGAGTCCTGATGAATTAGGGCAGGAGCCAGAGGTTCTTGAGATATTGTTTGGGGCAAAATTAGATGTTCTTTGGGATTTGCCAGTACGGTTCGCCGAGCAATTAATTGTGAAGTATCCCCTGTAATTGCCTGACAGCGATTCTGCTCGTAATTGCTAAATAAACGATCTCGATCTGCGATCGCGAATACCTTAGCAGAAATCTCCTCTTGTCGGAGGTAATCTTGTAAATTATCGTAGCTAGTAGTTTGTTCGGGTACGCAAATAGTTTTATTTTCTAGCTGGCTCAAAGCTTCAATCTCGCTATCCTTGTGAACCATAACTCCCTGAGCGTCATAAAAAATGGGAGGCGTAAATTCCAAATTTCCATTCGTATCGCGACTCAGAGTCTGGGTTGTATTGCGACTGAGAAGATCGACCTCTCCTGCTTTTAGTACATCAAACCGCTCTTGAGCATTTAAACTACGAAACTTGACTTTCGTCGGATCGTCAAAAAGGGCAGCAGCGATCGCTCGACATAAATCAACATCAATTCCCTGATATCGACCTTCGGCGTTGACATAACTAAATCCAGGAAGTTCACCATTAATTCCACAGAGTAAAAATCCTCTTTCTTTGATAATGTCCAGGCGACTAGTTCCGGATGAGGCAGTTGATTCATTGGCAGCGTGGGCAATCGAAGCATTTGGAACCGAGTTTTTTGGCGCCTGAGTAGCTCCAAACAGGGTCAGACTACCGACGAAGATAGCAAGCAAAAATTTTGGCGTTGAGGATACTCGCTCAAACATGTGGAAAATAAACCCTTTTCAAGTGAATTAAACAAATATTGCTAATAATATAATTAAATATTAAAAACTAAAATCAACAGTATAAACTTCGACGATTGCATTTTAAATCGACCTAAGATTAATCTTTAAGCAGAAGGCTTGAGGATCTTCTCTGATTTATTTAACTCAAGACAGAACTAGAGGTACAAATAACAGGTTGATATTTGCCAGACGCGAAGGTAAATATTTGGGCAGCATTTAAATTTAGAGACAGCTTAACTCTTGTACCCAGGTCTATTGCCTGAGCAAGACCCATACGCGCATAAATTTCTTTGCCTGAAGCCGTTTCAACGCTGTAATAATACTCACGACCAAGAAACTGTCTGTCTCGCACGACAGTCTGAGAACTAGGATCTGGTATCAGTACGATATCTTCAGGACGAATCATCAAATCTCCCGACTCAATTTTTGCGTGCTGGACGGAGATTTCAAATCTGCCAATCTCTGTCTGCCAAAACTCTCCCTGGTTGGTAGCGGGCAAAAAATTGGCTTGAGTTACAAATTCGGCTACGAAGCGAGTTTTGGGGTTTAAGTAAATTTCTTCTGGTGTCCCTACCTGTTCAATTTGACCCTGACGCATGACCGCAATTTTGTCAGAGATAGCCAGGGCTTCTTCGCGATCGTGAGTCACAAAAATAGCTGATGTGCCTGCTGCTTTAAGAATGGCTCGGATCTCTCCCCGCAAACGGTGGCGTACCTGAACATCTAAGTTGCTCAACGGTTCATCTAGTAAAATTAAAGCTGGTTGGGGAGCTAAAGCTCTGGCAAGGGAAATACGCTGCTGTTGTCCTCCTGAAAGTTGATGAGGATAACGCTGTTCAAAACCAGTTAGACCCACCAATTCTAAAACTTGTGCCACTCTGGGTTTAATTAGAGCCTGATTTTTTCGCCCAAACAAACTCTTACCCGTCTTTTTAGACTGATGCTTCAAGCCAAAAGCAATATTGTCCGCCACGGTTAAGTGGGGAAACAGAGCATAATCCTGAAATACCATCCCCGTCTGACGTTTTTCCGCAGCAGTAAACTCACAGTTAGTACAGACAACTTTCCCGGCGATTTCGACCGTCCCCTGAGATATAGACTCAAACCCCGCCACGATTCTCAGCAGAGTTGTTTTGCCACACCCAGAAGGACCTAATAACCCCAAAAGTTCGCCATGATTGAGAGTCAGGTTAACATCATCTAAAATTGCCGTAGATTCTTCTCCTGCAGTGCCTAAGGCTCGACTGGGATAAGTCTTAGTAATGTGCTTAAGCTGAAGAATTACGGACTGGTTCATTAAATTTAGATGTTTGTTGCTGGCAGAAATTAGGCACTTGCCAATCTCAATGGGATTAAAGATTCTAACTGGCTGGCTAAATTTTAAACTGCTGTTGAGCAGAGTAATTTTTTATGATTGCCTACCGCAGGCTAGCCTTAACCTGCTCGATCTGTAAGATTACCAAACTTTCTTAACCAGAATAGTTCTCAATTAAAGTCTACCTTATGAAGCATTTATTTCTGCTCGAAATCACAAATTGTGCAGTTAGCAACTTTTAAACTAGGCTATATCTCTGCAAAAGGATATCAATTAACTTAGGCAGGCTTTTGCTCAGTTCTGGGGAGTTTTTAAAGCTCAATTGCTTATAGCCCACAGTATCAAACGGCAGCCGACCCTGTAAATCGGGGCGTTCCATATTCAACAGCAAAATTTGACCATTATCTTTGGTCTGAATGCCATAGCCCAATTCGACACAGACGGTTGAATCTACTAACAATTCTGAGCGATCGCCCTGAGCTAGACTATCAACTGGAGTCACGTCCGCAATCAACAGTAAACTTTTGCTAATTTTCCGTAACTGACTGTTACTAATGCGGAGAGGAGAATCAGCTGGGCGGGGGGTAACTTCTAAAGTCAGGGGAATTCGCGATCGCCTGGCTAAATCATCGATAATCGCTGTTAAGGAGTCGGTAATAGCCTGGTTGGCAGCCTGACAATGAGTTTGGGGACTATAGTAAATAGTTGGTTCTAGTCCCGAAATACTATTACTCTTAGTAAAATATATTTCCTGAGAAACCAGATCAATATTCGAGACCACGTATGCACCGCTGCCTTGAATATAAAACTCAACCGTTTTGCCAGATAAATATAGCTCAAACCATTCCGAACTTTCCACCTCCTGGCGATCGTCTAAAAAGTCCGCCCTTAAACCAGTTTTCAACAGGCTGTTTCGACTTAAGCGGAGCGAAAAAGGCTGCTTAATTACCTGCTTAATTGGTTCGTATTGTGCTAAATACCAAGCTTTGAGCGCAATGATTGCCACGATAATCTATTAAAAGAACGGTCGGCTCAATTCTAATCGATCTCAACAGTATGTGCTAATGTCTTCGCCACAGTTATCGGCTAGATAGCACATTGCTCGAAAACGCAAGGCAATGACCTCGTCATAAAGAGGATTTAATTTACACATCGGCGGAATTTTAAGCAAAGTTCGTCCCAGCACTTTAACTTCTCGTTCAAACGGACACTGGCTAGGAATCATTTTGCAAAGCCGATGAGCGAAAGCACGATTATCAACATTCATATTGTCCAACCACTGACGCATGGGAAACAGCAAATCTATTTTAGATTTCTGGTGACCGACGATTGACTGCAAAACCTGCTGTAGTCGAGTCCACCAAAAACGGAGATGCAATGTTTCAAACGTATGCTGTACTAAATTCATGATTGACTCCTACACTCGGGAAATTTACTACGGTTAATTTGATTTACTAGAAATCTTTTACGTTCGGATAGATATTTTGATGCCTTGTTGCATTAATGGGGCGATCTATTCTGATTGAGCATCATTGATGTTGCTCAAATACATCTTTGGCAAAGTTAAGGTTTATTAGCTAAAAAACTTTCGCCTCCCAGTTTTATACTGCCCGATTTGCCTATAATCTTGCATGAGCAAGATCACCTAATTACTGTGAAGTTAAGCTGAAGCTTTGATTGATTTTTTGTAAACATATTTATTTACTTCAAAAGATGATTTAATTTGCTAAATTCACAGCTTCTGTTGTAACAGATAAATAATAGAATAAATGTTACTAAAGTCACACTTATGCAGCTTTTGGCTAAGTGTGATACATATTTTCTGGCTCAATAATTAAAGTATTTTTAATTAGCATTTTGTTAAGAAACTGTCATTTAAATTCTCAATCTATTTCTTGAGTAAAATAGAACCAAAGTTTAGCAACGGTTACTTTGTCTGGCAAATAAAATTTGCTTTTTGGCTTCAATTATTTCAAATACAGTTTCAAGTACAAATACCTAAAAAAGCCCTTGGAGCAATATGGCGATCGCCAGCCAGCTCAAGAAACAGTAGCGGGTTAAGTTGAGCGCTTGCTCAATTTTCTCTGGAGAAATAGATTCTAGATTGTTGCCCAGCAGCGGTTTATTTTTGACTACTCCTTGATAGCTGTTGGCTCCACCAAGCTGAATCCTTAAGATGCCAGCATATGCTGCTTCGCTCCAGCCCGAATTGGGACTAGGATCTTTAACTCCGTCTCGACGGCAAATCGACCATATTTCCCAGGGTCTTCCTGAACTTAAACAAAGAGTTAGAACCGTTAGACGACAGGGTAACCAGGTCAGATAATCTTCTAACTGGGCGCTAAACCAGCCCAAATCAACGTAGGGTTCTTTGAGATAGCCGACCATTGAATCTAGAGTGCTGGCAGCTTTATAGCCTAAGGCTAGGGGAACGGCGCCAACGGAAAGAAATGAACCAGCGATCGCATAGAAAAGAGGAGCAGTAACGCCATCAACAGCATTTTCAGCGACCGTTTCCAACAATGCCCTCAAAATTTCTGCCTGAGATAATTCAGCCGTATCTCTGCCTACGTATAAACTCAGTCGCTCTCTTGCCAGAATCAGATCTTGGTTGTAGAGGGGAACTAAAACATCTTCTGCTGCAACTCGTAGACTTTTACCAGCGAAACAGCTAGCCAAAATAATGACTTGAACTGCTAATCCTAAAATGGGATGCACTCTATTACTGAGCAAAACTAGCAGCCAGCCAGCTAGACCACTGCCAATAATTAAAACCTGAGCCAAGAATATTCCCGCCAAACGGCGTTGCCAACCAGGATTCAGCTTAAGTGCAAGATTAGTGTAATTTTGAATTGACCATCCCATTACCTGGACAGGATGTAGCCAGCCCCAGGGGTCACCAACAAGATAGTCGACCCAGGCTGCCAAGAGTAAAATCAAGCTAGGGACTAAACTGGACGAAGATAGAATAAATCTCATTAAATATTTGATTAAGCTCAAATTTGCCTGACTCTATACTGCTAATTCTGCTCCCCAATAATAGTTAGCGAGAGAACATGATTATTCTTGTATAGGAACTCTAAGTACAGGACAAAAAATCAATAAAAGTCTTGAAAGTATTATGGAAAAAGGGTTTAGTGTGGTTACTTCTCATCAAACCCTTT
>JBCBEA010000087.1:0-10686 GCA_038529195.1 Cyanobacteria bacterium J06600_6 | reverse complement strand
CAATTTGGCAGATATTGAAGCTTTAGAATACGGACTCAAGGCGCTAATTAATCTTCACTATCAAGAAAAGCTACGGGCAATTCAAATCCATTTTTCCCCAGCTAAATTAGGTGATGAACTAGATGGAGAACAGTTGTTGCTTAACTTTCCCGAATTAATTCCGCTTTAAAACCTTAAGATAATGGTTTTCTATTTACGATCATAATTATGGAATTAACTAAAGCTATCTTTCTTTATTATGACCAGTTTAAAATCCAATCTAAAATCAAGGCTAAAGAAGCTAAAAAATAGACGCAAAAATTTCAGCTATGGGGGAAATATGTCCGAGCACGATCGCATTATTTTCGATCTCAAAGGCTATATTGTTAAGCCAGCCGTATTAAAACAGGACGAAATAGCAGAGATTAAAGAATTTGTTCTCAGACAAAAAAACGATCCAGAATCGCTACCACCCCATCAGCGTAGTTTACCTGGAGGTGCTTTTGCGTCATTAATCGATCATCCTGCGGTCATGGATGTGCTGTTGAACGTAATCGATCCAGACCCCGCTAAAATTCGCTTAGAGAACATTTTTCTTAGCTACCGCCAGCAAGGTGAGGGAGAATGGCGACCCCATGCAGGAGGACGCACCAATAATCCGAACTATTCCTATAACTTCACTGATGGCAGAATATATGCGGGAATGACGCGGGTAGTTTGGGAATTAAGCGAAGTTTTAGAAAACAAAGGGGGGACTTGTTTTATTCCTGGTAGCCATAAAGCTAACCACAACATTAGAAGTAATCCCGTCGCCAGCATAGATGCGCGAAACTCTGGACTCTGGGAATCATATAGCTGTCCTCCAGGATCTTTAGTGATTTTCTCCGAAGCAGTACGCCACTCAGCAGACTTTTGGCAGAACCCCGACTCTCCCAGAATGGCAATCTTCTGTGCCTACAATCATATTAATGTGAGACATCACAAACCCGAGATTGACCCCGTAATTATCGAGAATCTTGCACCCAAACATCAAAGATTCTTCAATGATGTCTATCATCCTCAGTTTGATCGCTTTTGAAAAATATCGCAGTTGTTCGCTAACCTAATATTGTTGATGAGATTACTAGAGGAGAATCCCCAATGAGAATGCTGCACACCATGCTGCGCGTCGGTAACTTGGACAAGTCGATCGCTTTTTATACCGATGTCTTGGGCATGAAAGTATTACGCCAAAAAGACTATCCAGGCGGAAAGTTTACTAACACCTTTGTTGGCTACGGCGACGAAAAAGACAATACGGTACTCGAACTTACCTATAACTGGGACACATCAGAGTACGATTTGGGTGAAGGCTACGGACATATAGCCTTGGGGGTAGATGATATTTACGGTACCTGCGATCGCATTAAAGCTCAAGGGGGAAAAGTAAGTCGCGAACCTGGACCGATGAAGCATGGTACTACCGTTATTGCCTTTGTTGAAGATCCAGATGGGTACAAAATAGAATTAATTCAGCTTGGTACACAGGGATCGGTAAAGCAGGAAGCTACTGCAACAGCTTAGATGCTAACTGGCGGGAGATACTTAGCTACTAGCATTAATCGTCATCGAACAGTATCTATCTGAATCTCTCGCCTCTAACTTTCTGCTATCTTTTTATAGATCCCTACATCGAAACATTTTATAGCCAAGATTTGTCGCCCTCAAAAATCGAGAAAATCGAGTCAAATTACGGTGAAGACAATTCATACAGCATTTGCAGAATAGAGATTATGGACTTTCTAGCTGATCAAAATTTAGTTTTGGCTAGCCAGGTCTGATAGTTTGGAGTGGAGAGGTAAATCTGTAAAACCATACTGACCGCTTATGGCAAGCAATATGTCAGTGATTTGAATAATTCCTTGCAAAAGTTTCAACAGTTTGCAATAATGTATATCGGCAAGGAAATAGCACAGCCTACGGAACGTACGTGTTGTGTGTTTCATCGGTTTCCTTCGGGAAATTAGATTAAATGCGGGTGTAGCTCAGTGGTAGAGCGTCACCTTGCCAAGGTGAATGTCGAGGGTTCGAATCCCTTCACCCGCTTATCTCCAATGCTTAAGTAAAAGCATAAGTTAATGTTTGAAAGTCTACTGCTTGATTAAAATTGAGTTGATAGGTGTGGTCATAGTAATTGAGGCGAGATATCTGGAGTTAACCCCAATGTTATCTGTTGATTATGCTTGCCAAGTTACTAAAGCCTATCGACCTCTAATAATAGCAACCCTAATCTTACAGAGTGCGCTCCCATAAAGTACAAAAAATAGATTTAACCAGGGAATATCCCTGTCCTTGTCGACGAGATGGTCGCCTGAAACCAATCGTCTTAACCGAAGCTCTAGGCTGCGATCGCTGTCAACAAATATTTGCTGTCAAAAAAGATGGGCAGGCGATCGAACAGCTAGCCTCAATCTATCAGCGAAAAACGTGGCGCTGGACAGGTAATCGTTGGCAAAAGGCTCATGGGCGCTGGAAGCAAAGCTATTTGTCGATCTTGCTGATTTTCTTGTTAGGATTGGGCGGTTTATTTTTGGCTGTATTGCCACAGGTGTTGCGCTGGTTGAACGCTCAGAGTATCATTTCCTGGATAGTAGTAGTTTTAATCACGCTGCTAATTTTATCGCTGTTCGTAATCTATCGGCATTAATAGCAAAGCAATGCAAAGTTCATCAGATCGAGTGTTGACCATAGTTCGAGAATCACATAAAGCTGCTATTAAACTTGCCCATATACCAAACTCCAAGCGAAGATTAGGAATATTGGCGATCGCCGAAGCGATGGAAGGTAGTTTTGATGAAATACTTGAGGCTAACACTATTGACCTGGAAATGAGCCGTGAGATGGCGATCGCCGAGCCAATTGCAGACTGGTTAAAACTAACGCCCGAACGTTTGGAGACGGCGGTAGCGATATTGAAGCAGCTTTCTCAGTCTCCCAGTTCTGCAAAACATTTTATTCATGCAGTTTATCAGCGAGAAACATCTCAAACTTACTCTCAATCAGTTCCTTTAGGGACTATCGCTTTAATTCATGAAGCTTTTCCCGAGTTGGCAACGATTGTTGCGGGAATGTGTCTCAAAACGGGAAACAGCCTAATTATCCGAGGCTGTAGTTCAGCCAGCCACTCAAATCAAACTATTGCCTCGATTATCAAGCAAGCTTTAGATTCGACAGAGTTGCCTTTGGGTGTGGTGGAGGTTATCTCTGCCGATTTGGGGATCTCGGTTCAGGAGTTAGTTACTCAAGACCGCTATATTAATCTGGTGATTCCCTATGGTCGTCCTAGTCTGGTGCAGCAGGTTGTCGAAAAGGCAACGGCAACAGTGTTAAAAACAACCATGGGCAACTGTTATCTGTATTTGTCTCAAAGCGGTGGTTTAGATTTAACCCGTAAAATGATTGTCGATAGTCATCATGGTCAGCCAGATGCCGTTAATGCGATCGAAAAAGTGCTAATTAATGACGAGGTAAAGTCTTCCTTACTACAGTCTTTGTTTAATAGTCTGCAGCAACAGGGATTTAAACTCCGTGGAGACGAGATCCTGGTTGAGCAGTTTCCTGAATTCCTCTCCCTAATGAAGCCAGAAGAATGGCGTAGACCATATCTAACCAAAACTGTGGCATTTCGCTATATAGACAGCCTCTCAAGAGCGGTTGTCTGGATCAATCGCTATAGCTATGGTCATGCAGATTCAATTGTGACGGAATCATATCAAGAAGGACAGCAGTTTGTTCGAGGTGTAGATAGTGCCTCAGTTTATATCAATGTTTCTCCTCGGTTTGATCGCAATCCCGAAGGAGGAGATATCTTTTTAGGCATGTCTAATCAGAAAGCCTATTGTCAAGGAGCGATTGGTGTTGAGGCTTTAACTACAGTTAAACAGATTGTTCAAGGGTAATTTCGTCACAAGCAGATGATTTCAACTAACAGCTAAACCAATCAACCCACCATTAATTTAATTATTAACAAAGTGATTCATCCACAGCGTATCGAGCCACAGCCAGGACAGGAGTCTGTTTGGGATTATCCTCGCCCTCCTCGTTTAGAGCAGTCAAGTAAAGAGATTCAGATTGTTTTTAATGAGGTTACTATCGCTCGCAGCAGCAGCACCTATCGGGTGTTAGAAACTAGTCATCCCCCCGTTTACTATATTCCTCCTGAAGATATCAAAATGGAGTATCTTGAGCCTATCGCCTTGGGGAGATCTTTTTGTGAGTGGAAAGGTTTGGCGGGATACTATAATTTATCGGTTGAGGAAAAATTAGTGTTAAACGCAGCATGGTATTATCCTCAACCGACGGCGGAATTTCTGCCCATTGCCAACTATCTTGCTTTTTATTCTAGTAAGATGGATGCCTGTTACGTAGATGGTGAATTAGTCAAATCTCAAGCTGGCGATTTTTATGGTGGCTGGATTACTCAAGATATTGTCGGTCCTTTTAAGGGTGAAGCGGGTAGTTGGGGATGGTGATTTTAAGGGATAAGGAATAACAGGATCAAAATTATATTTATTGTGATTAGAGAAAATAATGTTGCAAGCTTGGTTATTTAGTGTCGGGATTTTATTTGTATTAGCGGAATTTAGTATTTGGCTCAAGCAGTTTATTTTGCCTCTGCCAATTTATATTCTGGCAGGCGCTTTTTTGGCGATCGCCTCTAATTATGAACAGGGTTTAATTGCCTTGTTTCGCCAGGGAGAAGCAGAGAACAACGATCCGTTGAGTCAAACGGCAGTCCTAATCAATCGAGCTAAAGCTATTGATGGACAAGAAGCTGCTCGTCTGCCAGAAGGTGAGTAGTAAGAGATATCCTGGGATTTTAATTATGGTTGAATAGCTCTGTAGACTTAACGATCTTCATTCCTGCGGCCGCAAATTTCTCGAAAGTTTCCTCTGCCTGCTCCGAAAAGTCTATGACTCCAGGAATAACGACAGGAGACATACAGTCTTCCAGCAGATAAATCTTCTGTGCCAAGTTAGGATCTACTGCTTGAATCTCGGTTAACAGGTTCTCAATTGTCCAGGCAACACAATGGCTTTTTGCCTGTCCCGCTATAATCAGAACGTCAAATGCCAGCAGCTTTTGGACTAGACTGGTATTCTGGCGAGCGATCGCTTTACCATCTGCCGTATCCAGCACCTCAGGACTCAAGACTGAATAGTTTTCGGTGAGGGGATTACTGCCTTTTAGCTCAAATTTTGTCGGACTTTGTCGAGCAAGACTATGAAAAAAGATTGCTTCTTCTACAGCAGATACTAGAGCATGACCAATCCCCCCTACCATCGAGTGATATGGCCAAATTGTTAAAGGATATTTGTCTTCGTCACTAAGTTTTTGAACATAGTGGAGTGCATGCTGTCTTAGCTGTTCTATATTTTGACTCAAACCAGATTGAAGTTGAGGATTGATCTGCCATTTACCTTCTTCAACCTCTGCTAAGGTAATTGTCGTTCCAGGTTCGGGATGTTGTTGAGCTTCATTAACCCAAAATATAGAATGGAAAATTTGCACTGCCGTATGGGTATCCATTGTCGGTAGAATCTCTGTAATCGCTCCTAAATGACGATAAATAAATTCGCACAGTCGAACGTTATCTTCAACCGCACCATTACCAGAAGTTCCTGCTACAAACAGTTCAAATTCAGGCAGGCAAAAGGTATTTTGGACATCAATCAGCAGTAAACCAATTTTACGTCGATCTTGAAAAGCTGGATTTATTTGATGCTGTTCTTGCCATAGCTTTGCCTCTAAAGCTCTTTGCTGATATGGAACTCTGTATACTTCTCGAACGCGATCGGGATGATAAAAACTAGGGTAGGTCAGATATTTACTAATAGTCATCATTAAATACTTAGGATTTATTTTGTTTTTTTTGACTTTGATTAAATTCAGTCGTAAAAAACTTGTTTTAGAAACTTAAATTAAGTTTTAAGATTGCTTAAAAGCTAGATTTGATAATTAAAAATATTTGTTACGCTCGTCCTTCCAGAGCGAGCCACAATAGCTTTGAATTTCTAGATTAATTTAAACGGTTGGTAACTAATAAGCACTTTCTGATAGAGCGATCGCTTAAAATATACTTCACAGAATAGTGTTTTTTACACACTATGTCAATCACACTTGAATTAAGTCCCCGCAAAATTTCATAAAAGTGGTATCAAAAGCTACTTTTAGTTAGATTTTTTCTATTGCTAGATTTTGATTTTTGTTCTTTATCAAAAAAACATTTGTTTGACATAATCGTTTAATATAAGCCGTTTGTTGCTGGATAAGAGCAAGTTTTTGATGGCATTCAGCTACCGTAGAATCATACTCAGGCTCAAGTTCATCTGCGCTTCATAAACCAGATAAAAATAAGTAATTTCACAGAATATTTCACTAATTACTGATAGAGTTATGATGAAAAAAAGAGAATCAAAGGTATTATATCTATACGCCATATTACATAAATCTAATCCCAAGATCTCTCGATTAATATCTAACCTTTTGAGAACAGATTGACAGAGTTATGACTAAGAAAGAGCCAATAGTTGCCATCGGTTTAGATGCAGCCGATCCAAAATTAATTGAAAAGTGGATGAGCGATGGACATCTACCAAATATTAGTCGGATTAATGAAGAGGGTATTTACAGCCGTCTACATAATTCAGTCAACTACCATAATGGTTCGGCTGAATTCTCTTCTACTGAGCCACTTTGGGTCATGATGGCTACTGGTTGCCTACCTGACAAAACAGGTTTTTGGGACACTGTTACTTATGAGCCAGAAACTTATCAAGTTGGTTGCGATGCGGTTTATGGTGGCTATGATTACCAGGAATACAAGCCTTTTTACGCTTTAAGTGAAGAATATCGCGTTGCAGCTTTTGATGTCCCCGTTACTAGAGTCTGTCCTGAAGTTAATGGCGTGCAGATTACTGGCTGGGGTGGTCATCATCCTTTTTATCCGAGTGAATCTTTACCTTCAACATTACTACCTAACATAGTCGAAAACTACGGTAATAACCCCGTCTATCGCCAGGACAATGGTATCTGGTGGGACAAAGAATATTTTAAGTGGGTGACAGAATCCGTTAAGTCCAGTGTCGCTACACGAGCCAAAATTTGCTGCGATATATTAAAACAAGAGGACTGGGATCTCTTTATCGCTGGTTTTGGTGAAACCCATACTCTGGGTCACGATCTCTACAATTTAAGTCAGCCAGATCATCCTTTATTTGCCCATACAAATAAAATGGACAGCTTGGGAGATCCAATGCTTGAGGGTTATAAGCAGATAGATAGCGCCATCGGTGAAATTATGGCTGCTGCCTCTGATAATGCTAATATCCTGCTGTTTGCGGTTCATGGTATGGGACCAAACCACACAGATCTACTAAGCATGATGCTTTTACCAGAGATAATGTACCGCTTTAACTATCCAGGCAAAGCAGCATTAGGGCTAGGAGATTTAAATCAGCCAGCCCCGCCTGTAATCACCAAGAACATTCGCGGTGGTTGGTCAGCGGAAGTCTGGCGACAGGTATACGAAGCAAATCCCCTACGCAAATTTTGGGAAACCTGGACTCATAAAAAATTCTTGCGCGGTTCCAAAAATGGACTGCTGTCTCCCTATCCGTTGCTAGACGACAATGTCGAATTAGGCTGGATGCCTGCTGTTTGGTATAGCCCTCTTTGGTCAGAGATGAAAGCTTTTGCCTTGCCTGCATATGCAGATGGTCACATACGTATTAATCTTCAAGGACGCGAGCGCGACGGAGTGGTTGCACCTGAAAACTACGATGCTGTATGTGATGAAATTATCGATGTACTTTCTCGTCTTAAAGATGGTCGCAGTGGCAAGCTGTTGGTTAAAGACATTATTCGGACTCGCAAATCACCCCTGGATTGCGATCCTAAGCTACCCGATCCCGATTTAGTGGTTGTCTGGCATCCTACTGCCACTGATTTGGTTGATAGTCCCGATTTAGGGCGTATTGGACCAATCACCTATAACCGTCCTGGTGGACACCGCGAAAACGGATTTTTGATGGCTAAAGGACCACGTATTTCGCCTAACAGTGAGCTACAGTCAGGTAGAGCCGTAGATGTTGGCGCAACTATTCTCGACCTGATGGGAGCAGAAGTTCCCGACTACTTTGATGGCACGTCCCTATTATCAAATTCCTTATCTTTAAAATAAAAGATTATTCAAAGCAGTAAAATAAATGAGTATTGAAGTATCTGTAATTATTCCCGCTTACAATACGGGAAAATATATCACCAAAGCAATTGATTCCGCCTTATGCCAAACTTTGACTAATATTGAAGTCATTGTGGTTGATGATTGTTCCACAGATAATACGGTGGAAATTATTCAAGGCTTTGAAGACCCTCGTCTTAGGTTAATCTGCAATACTCATAATTTGGGTGCAGGAGGAGCACGTAACAGAGCGATCGCTGCAGCTAAAGGAAAATGGATTGCTGTGCTTGATTCCGATGACTGGTATGCACCTCAAAGATTGGAGGTATTAGTTAATCTTGCCGAACAAAAGCAGGTAGACTTTATAGCCGATGATTCTTATCTAATTGAGGATGGAGTTAATACTCCCTGGAGTACAATCATCCGTGAAAGCGGAATCAGAATGAATGCGATTCAGCAGTTTAATGCTGCCGAGTTTATCATGACTGATATTGAGGGTCGTCCAGGTTTGCGCCTTGGGTTTACCAAGCCTTTATTTAGACGCGAATTTTTACAGCAGCACCAAATTAAATATGAGGATATTCGCGTAACTCAAGATTTTTGGTTCGATATCCAGTGTTTTCTGCATGGGGCGAAATTCTGTCTCGTTCCTGAACCCTACTATTTCTACCGCGCTCGTCCTGGTTCTCTAGTTTCTAGTGACAAAATTGGGCGTATGAAAGAAGAATGCCAGGTAATTACTCGCTTTTTAACCAATACTACCTATCTAGAACAAAATCCCCAGGTTGCAGCTGCGTTGAGGCTGAAGCTGCGAGAAACTCAAATCTGGCTAGACTACTATTTAGTGGTAGAACCGCTCAAACAAGGTAAGGCGATCGTTTCTTTACAGAGAATTATTTCTAATCCTGGGGTGATTAAACACTTCTTATTTAACCTACCTCGGTTAATTGCTCGTCGCTGGGAAAATTTGCTCGTTAACAATAACCCAGAAACCTATCAAAAGAATATGTTTAAAGCATAGTTTGGAGACACAAAACATTAGTAGGTGTTTGATTGACAATAAGCTAACATTGCTTTTAGGCAAGATTTTGAGCGGAGTTTATTGCAATGTCCTACTTCTACGATCATCCTCGACCAGGCGTTACCGTAGACTGTGTCGTGTTTGGTTTAGATGCTCTTCAGCAGCTAAAGGTTATGCTAATTCAGAGAGGACTGGCGCCATTCGAGAATTGTTGGGCGCTACCTGGAGGCTTCGTCAGACCAGAAGAATCGGTTGATGGTGCTGCTGTGCGTGAATTGCGAGAAGAAACGGGGATTAGGGGAGTATTTCTCGAACAGCTTTATACTTTTGGCGGAGTTGACCGCGACCCGCGCGATCGCATTATTACAGTCGCCTACTATGCCTTAGTGAATATTGCCGAATATGAAATTCAAGCTCAAACTGATGCGAATAATGCAGCCTGGTTTGATTTAGAGAAGCTCCCTGACTTGGCTTTCGATCACCAAGAAATTCTGAAAGTAGCCAAGCAGAGACTACAGGGAAAACTTCGCTATCAGCCGATTGGTTTTGAATTATTACCGAGCAAGTTTACTCTGACCCAGCTACAGCGACTATATGAAACTGTACTGGAGCAACAGTTAGACAAGCGTAATTTTCGCCAAAAGATTCTGAAAATGAAGCTGCTAATCGACACAGAAGAAATGCAGTCAGCTGTATCTCATCGTCCCGCTAAACTCTATCGGTTTGATGAGTCGAGATATTTAGAGCTAAAAAAATCGGGGTTTAACTTTGAAATTTAGATGAAGTCTAGGCACAAAAAAGGTGAGCTAAAATTGCCCACCTTAATAATAAATGTTGATTAACTAATTTCCTAAAGCTTAAAGCTAGGGCAAAACTCTCCTAACCACCAACTTTTAAGAGTTCCACATCAAAAATTAAGGTTGCATTAGGAGGAATAACTCCACCAGCACCTCTGGCTCCATAGCCCAATTCTGGGGGAATAATTAGAGTGCGTCTACCACCTACTTTCATGTCTGCAACCCCTTCATCCCAACCTTTGATAACTTGACCGACGCCAATTTTGAAAGAGAAAGGACGGTTGCGATCGCGGGAGCTATCAAATTTGCTACCATCTTCTAGAGTTCCCGTGTAGTGTACGGTAACGTTTTCACCTGTTTGGGGAGATGCACCGTCACCGTCTTCAATCACGACATATTTTAGACCTGAGTCTGTAGTAGTTGCATTTGATAAATCCATAGATTCCTCTTCTGAAATATTGTTTTGGGCGATTAATTGGGTGTTAGTACTGGGTTGCTCTAGCTCAGAAGCGATCGCCTGTTGTTGGGGACTGCTGCCCATAAAAGCAGAAACAATTAGCACCGATCCACAGAGGATAACGACAGCAATACTAATCAAGATTTCGTTACTCAATTTTTTGACCACCTGTTACTATATCCTTTTTTTGAATTACTTCAGGGATATTGT
>JBCBEA010000086.1:0-10768 GCA_038529195.1 Cyanobacteria bacterium J06600_6 | reverse complement strand
TAAGTCTATAATTATAGACTTATTATTTCTATCAGTTTGAAGAATACACTCAGGTTTTAATCGGGTCAGGGTTTTTTATGTGCCAAATTCTGTAGTCTAGACGTAATTAACCCTAAGGCAAAAATACCTAGTAAAGCAAATCCTAAAATTAGTTTTCCTGACTGAAATATTCCTGCACCGAAGGCGACAATGGGGAGATTAGAAAGAACAACGCCCAACAATAGCGCAGGCGCGAATTTGCACCAGGGCGTTTTAGTTAAGCCAACACCATAAGCAACAAAGTCAAATAAACCTGTCATCAAAAATCCAGTTAGGAGCCAGAAATTATGCTCTAGATTCTTCTGGCTAAAACGATCTAAGTGATGAATAAAGCGATCGCCAATTAAACCCGAGACAAAGTTGCGTCCATATCGCCGAGATAAGTTAAAACTGAGGCTGCAAGAAATCAAGTCCGCCAGACAGATAACGATCGCTCCTGGTATGAAACCAAATAGCCCTCCTGCTAAAACAGAATATGCTGTTCCAGGCAAAGCGGGAATAATCACGCTGGTTAACCGTAATATTCCTACAGCCAAAAAACCCCATGCACCTAATTGCTTAACCTCAAAGCGAATCTGTTCGATTCCCACTCGATTAACTAAAATCACGACAATGGCGATCGCTATAATTAGCAGAACAAACTGAGCCAGCTTAATTATCTTCTGTCGTTCGATCTTGCTCGGATGATTCACGGTTAATTATTAAATGTATGATTTGGCTCAACTTCAGATGAATGATTAAACGGTGGATAATACCTCTCACGCTTCAAGTTCCACCCTGTTTTCTGCTGTACATAGGCGTGAGTACTAAGACCTTGAGCTTTTGCCGAGCGAGCAACTTCTTTATAATCCCAGCCAAAATATTCGCATAGTTCTTTTTGACTTAAGCTTGTGGTCATAAAAATACCCTGGGCGATCGCCAGATTTTAATCTCTCAAAAACATTATGAAGTTATTGAGAATAAATTGCAAGAAGTTATGAAGAATGATACATTATATTTGCTAGTTTAATTTGAGATATTTAGCAGAATCAGAGGATTACTCAAGCTTTTTTTACCGTAATGAGGTCAATTTAATTTGGTCTGAATGTAAAAAATTAACCCGCAGTTTTCACCTCTGATCGCCGTCTGATTTTTGTCTTAACTTCTAGCAATTAAGTATCTACTATTGACAGATAATAATGAATACATCTCCTAAAAATAATAAAAATAGGCTTCCTGAGTGGCAGTCAGCAAGAATGAGAAGTCTAATTGAAGAGCGTTGGTCGGAGATTTGGGATATCGTTGTTGCCAGAGAGTCTAATAATCAAAATTCTGGTCAATATTCAGAGCGATCGCCTCATAGCTAAAACTATTAGCTGGTTGTACAAAGAGCCTGGCTTTATTCCTGACCATGAGCAAAAGGACACCCGCCAGGGGCATATCTATCTGTTTGCCAAGGATCGGACATATAAAAATAGTTGGGTTTGAGAATACGATTTGATAACTCTAAAGGATATACGGGAGTAGCCGAACCTGAGATTGGCGGAACAATCCAGCCCCAATCTGCATGAACAGGACGCTGACATTTTGACTCATCCTGCATAAACTCCATAAAGTAATTCGTCATTGTATGGTGATCGATTAGTCTGACTCCCTGATTTTTAAAAGAGTGTAATACAGCCAGATTTAGTTCGATTAGGGCGCGGTCTTTCCAGAGGGTATCGTTGCTGCTGCGGTCTAGTTTTAGGCGATCGCTAATTTCTGGCAGCATATTATAGCGGTGAGTATCGCTCAGATTACGCCCACCGATTTCCGTTCCCATATAAAAGCCGTTAAAGGGAGTGCAGCTGTATTGAATCCCCCCTAAGTCTAGAGACATGTTACAAACCGCTGGCAGGGCATACCATTTAAGACCTAGTTCTGAAAACCATTCATAGCTTGGATGAGTAAGCTCGACATCTAAGATAATTTCGGTTGGAAGGTCAAACCATTTAGGCTCTTTGCCTGGTAATTGAATAATTAAGGGTAGGTAGTCAAACTGAGTCGGATGCTCGGGGGGTTGCCAACCAAGCTCGATCGCTTTGGTAGTAAGTTCGACGTTAGCAGGATCTCCAAGCACCGTATTATCAGCCTGAAGATATCCTGCATAGCGCAATAGTTGAGAGTTCCAGAGTCTTCTACCGTCAGGTTTAAATGCTGTCATCAAAGCCCGCAGATCGCCATTATTCGTGGCAATCTTAATATGATCTACCAAAGCAGCAAACATCTCTTCTTCGGTTTCTAGATGACGCAGATCGCGAATTTGTAAACTCTCCCAGAAATACCGACCAACACAGCGACTGCTATTGCGCCAAGCCAGCCTTGCACCATAGCTAAGTTCATCAAAAGTGTGCACATATGTTCCCGTTTCGGCTATTTCTTGCTCTACTGACTGCCAACGAGGTAAAAAGACTTCGGGTAAACCTCGCTCTAAATAACACTGCTTAAGATATGCCTGGGCTTCTTGAGCAACTTCCCCAATCGGCTCAACTTCAAAGCTATAGCTTTCGATAGTTTTAATCCCGCCCACTGCTTCTATGGGAGGACGCTTGACTTTTAATTCGGCGTTACCGTCTTCGTTGAGGTTGGAAGAAAATAGCTCTTGGCGAATAGCAGTCTCAGACCAGCCTGTCGCTAGTAAATGCGATCGCACTGCGTTCATATAATTCTGAGGACCGCAGAGAAATGCCACCGAGCCTGGGGTATAGGGGTATTTTTCCACCTGTGCTGCGGTTAATCGACCTTGAATGCCTGTAGGACGCATAGTAACCTGAAAGTTGTCGAACTTTCGCTGCAGAAAATCTAGTTCGGTTTTAAATATAAAGTCTTCTGGTTGGGATGCAGACCAATCCAGTTGAAAGGAACGATTATCTTTATTGCTTGCCAAAGTTCGCATCATTGAGATCGCGGGAGTAATCCCAATTCCCCCTGCAAAAAAATAGACTTGGGGTTCAGAGTCGAGAACATATTCCCCACGGGGTTGAGAGATCCGAAACAAAGCCTGTTCGTCAGCGCGATCGCACAACCAGCGAGAAAATAAGCCCATTTCCTCACGCTTGACCGTAATTTCGTAACGCCTATGCTGATTAGCGTTAGAAGACAGAGTGTAAGCTCTCGTCACCCAAACACCGTCTACCCGACCCTGAATTAAAATATGCTGTCCTGGCTGGTATTTAATCACGGGTTCATTCACAGGACGAAACTGAAAGCGGAAGATGCCCTGTCCTAAATCCTGTTTCAACAGCATTTCTGCTACATCTAGATTTGCCGAACCCAGCATTTCCTCAACTAGAGGCTGACAACCACCACAGACTAAGGTGATTTGTGTCTGATTGGCAATTTTTTCTAGAGTATCTACACCCGAAGCTATTAACTCCTGTAGCTGACCACAGGTAGTTTGAGTGCAGTTACAGACAATACTTTCCGGATCGACCAGATTTGCAACTTCCTCAATTTTCAGCTCTCCCAATTCTCGAAACAGGTTTATTTGCCAACGAGGAATCGTATCCTGTTCAAATAACAAATTATTGGCGGTGCGTCTGCCAAGCCAAGTCCCTTGCACCGACATGCCGACCAGGCGATCTCCTTTAAACTTAAGCGTACGCTGTCCTCTGTCTGTCTCATATTTAACCGCTTCAGTATTGCTTTTTTCGCCTTCCCACTGCCACTCAACATGACGGTTATCTAAAGTCCTTGTCCCAATTAAAGTTCGATTATCGCTTTGCAGCATTCGCGTAGTTAAGGCTGGTTTACCGTTGAAAGTGCCTTCGCTGATCGTTAAAATACCTCTGGCGGGAAGAATATAAACGTTAATAAAGTCGAGAATGTGCTGCTCTAGCCAAGTTTCGAGTGGTGTACTGGCTCTGCCTAACCATTCTAAAGAAGATTCAACCGGAAAGTCCTTGCCATCATAGCTGTTCACCAAAGCTAGCCAAGCCTGTACCGTTTTTTCCGATACTCCCCGCATCCCCAGATCGTAGAGTACGGTTGAACGAGGCACGTTTACATACTGTACCTCGCGGGGTAAATCAGCGAGAATCCGATCTAAATGCTGACCTAAACCCGCCACAAACTCTTTAAAATCGATCAGACCATCTTGATTAGTATCCGCCTGGGCAATTAACACCTCTGCTTCTGACTGGCTATAGGCTAACTGATCCAGATAGGTATACATTTCAGAGCGATCTAGTTCGCCACTTTGATCCGTATCGATCGCCGCAAAACAGCGTAAAGCAAACTCCATGCCGTCCAAATTACGCTCTAGCACCCGAGAAATCTTGAGAGCCAGGTCGCGACCATTTAACGCAAACTGACCTGTCAAAACTGCAGGTGGCTCACCTGTATTGATGCCTGAGATCCACTTATAGACTCCCACCGCAATATCTTCTGGGGCAACCCAGGGCAAACTATTATTGCCTAAAGGTAGAGAAAGAGTCCGACGAAACTTAACCTCGTGCTTGAAATTGAGCAGATCGGAAAAAATTGGTGCATGACGCAGCACTAGAGTTTTTAACTCTGCACTGTCTGCCAAAGAAGCAGCTTTGGCTAAACCTTGGGCTAAACCGCTATGATTCTCGGCACTGGGCGCGATCCAAACTAGACTATTGACCTGATGCTGTTCGACAATCTTCACGATCGCCTTGGTCAAATAAATCGCCTGGGGAAAGTCAGCCGGGGAGATAAAAACTACCACCGTGTCGCAATCACTCAGATCCCAGTCTACGTCGAGCTGGTTAATCTCATCTACCCGAAAAAAATCCCCAGCCCGAAGCAGAGTCGTTAACTGTTGTGCTGGTTCATAGTTTGGTTGAGAAAAAATAACTACCTTTCTCTCGACAATTAACTGAGTATGCATAGCCTAAGAGCGATCGCTGGTGTGAGATATTCTGATATTAGAATTGTAAATAGCGAGTCAGCGTGTTGTGGGGGTCTCCCCCATTATAGCGACTGACGAGGGCGCGATCGTGTCTGTATCCGCACAAACTACAGATAATTTTTACGGTTGGGAGTGGTCAGACTTCCCTAGCAATGCCCACTCTGCTACTACTTTGTTGGGTGAGCCTTAACCTTAGTAGAGTGAGCAACGCGCACCAGACTATTTTCTTTCCCAAAGAAACTTTCGCTCGGATTCTTTAATCGGCACATCGTTAATACTTGCTTCTCGTCGCTTCATTAAGCCATTTTCGGCAAATTCCCAATTTTCGTTACCGTATGCCCGATACCAAAATCCGCCATCATCATGCCATTCATATTCAAAACAAACAGAGATACGGTTATCCATAAAACTCCAGAGTCTTTTTTTGAGGCGATAGTCTAACTCTTTTGACCACTTGCGCTCCAGAAAAGCAATAATTTCAGCTCTCCCGCTAATAAATTCGGCGCGGTTGCGCCACTCAGAATCCACAGTATATGCAAGGGCGACCTTTTCAGGGTTGCGACCATTCCAACCATCTTCGGCAGCCTGAACTTTAGCTTTTGCCGTTTCTAGGGTGAATGGTGGTAGGGGCGGTTTAGTTTCCATAGGACTAATTTACTAGTTACTGATGACTGATTAAACAAGACAGGCTTTGAATGCTAGACGTAACTCTTCTGCATCGAGATCGCGACCGATAAACACGAGTTCGTTTTTGCGAGTTTCGGAAGGTTTCCAAGGGCGGTCTGGTCTACCGTCAAAAATCATATGTACTCCTTGAAAAACAAAGCGATCATCTTCTCCAGCTATATTAAGAATCCCTTTCATGCGAAAGATATTTTGCCCTTGAGTTTGCAACAATTCCGTTAGCCAGGTATTTAGTTTTTCGAGATTTACCTCCCCAGATTCTACTATGGCAAAAGAAAATACTGATTCATCATGTTCGTGGGCATCTTCCCCTAATAGTTCGGGTTCGATTTCTAAGGCTTGTTCTAGGTCAAAGGCTTTGACACCCAATACCGAATCCATATCAATATCAGAATTTTGGGTGGCGTAAATTTTAACCATCCCATTCATAGAACGAATTTTTTGCTTCAGTGCCTCTAGCTGTTCTGGTTCGACGAGATCCGTTTTATTTAATAAAATCACGTTAGCAAAGGCGATTTGTTCCTGTGCTTCGTCGCTGTCCCAGTGTTCTTCAATATGCTTGGCATCGACTACCGTAACTACAGCATCAAGGTCTAGCTGAGTTTGAATTTCTTCGTCAACAAAAAAAGTTTGTATTACTGGTGCAGGGTCTGCAAGTCCTGTAGTTTCAATCACCAGATGGTCAAATTTATCTCGCCGACGCATCAAGTTACCAATAATTCTGATTAAGTCTCCTCTGACAGTACAGCAAATACAGCCGTTGTTCATTTCAAAGATTTCTTCATCGGCATCAATAACAAGCTGATTATCAATACCCACTTCGCCGAATTCATTGACAATTACTGCCACTTTTTTGCCATGTTCGTGAGTCAGGATGCGATTGAGCAAAGTTGTTTTACCCGCACCAAGATAGCCTGTCAGCACAGTAACGGGGACAGTTTTATTTTTACTTTCAACGGTTGCAATCATTTTGGTTAGTTGTTAGTTGTTAGTTGTTAGTTGATTGATATCTATTTCGGTAATTTCAGATATGGGTTTGTGAATTTTATATTGCTGTGGAGGAGAGGTCATAATAGCAATAACGGTCTCTACGGGAGGGCAACAAGGCTCATGACACTGTAGTTGATTAATAGAAATAGGAATTTCTGAATCTATATTTAATATTTGATATGTCCAATCCTTAATTTGCTTAATGTCTTCAAAGTTGCCTTTCAGCGCAGATTTGGCAAATAAATTCATGACGTTAAAATTAATGATTACTAATTAGTATTTCGTAAAACAATGTTGGGCAGAAATTTAGCTTTTCTAATTTGGGTTTAATTATCTCTGACTTTTGCGATCGCCAACCCAAGCTACTAAATTAATTATTGTTAACTGTCCATTATTCATTTTCCATTGCTAAAACCCTTTCCTGATAGAGATTTTTGATAAATATATAATTCACCATTTTGTCCACCTGCTGCTAAAAACTTTTCTTGGGGATGCCAAGCCAAATCAGAAAAACCATAATTTGATGTCTTAAAAGTTTGGACTAACTTCTTACCTTGCCAAAGAGATATATTACCGTCGTCACCCGTAGAAGCTAAGCAAGAAGACCTCGGCGAAAAAGCGATCGCCCTAACAGTTTTTTCATGCTGCAAAACATAACTGTGCCAATTGTCCTTTTGCCGTTGCCAAATACTTATTCCCTCTTGACAAGCTGCTGCTAGTAATGGTTTGTTTGGATCCTTCGACCAAGTTATCCGACTAACCTTCCCTGGAAATCCCTGCATTAACCAAGGAGGTGGGTTGTCCCACTGGAGTAAAGAAATAGTGCGTTCAAGGTTTCCCGAAGCGAGATATGTCCCATCAGATGACCAAGCACAATCTAGGCTAGCCCCAGGTACTTCTGAGAGATATGGACTTTTAGACCAGTCCTGTTTATCCCATACTTTTACTCCACCATGCCCGCTAGCAGCTAAAAAATCACCGTTGGGATGCCAAGCAAGACTAAAAACAGAAGAACTTTGGAAATCTAAATTAGCAACTACTTTCTGGTTATCACCATCCCAAATTTTCACCTGACGGTTAACTGCAAAGGCTAAGAGATTTTGTGCTGGATGCCAGGCAAGAGAATTAACCCAGGCTCTTTCATATTCCAGAACTGTAAAAAGTTTAAAGCCATAGGAATCCAACTGCCACAAATAAACTTTACCTTCTTGTCCTGCTGCTGCTAGCCACTGTCCATCAGCAGAAAAACCCAAACAATCGAGAGAATAATTATTTTGGTCAATCAAGATAGCTAGTTCGCCCGCCTGCCAAATAGCCAACTCCCCCCCAGCAGTAGCGATCGCCAAACGATCGCCATCGGTTGACCAAACTAGATCGGTAATATATTCAGATAACTGATGTTTTTCGACTAGTTTTAACTGTTTTTTAGAGAGCGCGTTGGCTGACATTGGATTTCCTAATTATTGATTACCAACCGTAAACTACCCGACAAATATCGAATTAAGAAAGACCATCACCATTGTCGCAATCGCCAATCTTGCAAGGCAAGCTGTGTGTTTGATAGAAATTTTCTTGCTTAATTTCCTAGCACGGAGGTATGTTCCAAATTAAATGGCTAACTGAATAAAAGTCAAGCCAGTTAAATAAGCTATCAAAGGGATTAGCGAGCGATCGCATTAAGGGTTAAAAATTAGCCTTGTACTAATACTCTCGCTCTAAGTCAGCTACTCTCAGGCATTACCATTTTTTATAGGGTAAAAATTTGCCACACATCGTAATCTCGACGCGATCGCCTTTAGGATCGGGTACTTTACCAACTTCTACCGAAAAGTCAATCGCACTCATAATACCGTCGCCAAATTTTTCGTGAACTACGGCTTTAATTGGCATTCCATATACCTGCATAATTTCGTAGAAGCGATAGATTAATGGATCGGTAGGGATTTGCGGTTCTAAAGATCCTTTTAAGGGTGCAACGGTTAAAGGTTCAGCCATCGATTCAGGCAGACCCAAAGTAGTCACAATTTTCGTGGCTTCTTCGATGCTGGCGCTTGCTTGACGATAGATAACGGAAGCTATCCAGGTTTCGTCTAGTCCTACTACTTTTTCTAAGTCTTCAAAGGTAACGCCCTTGGCTTTTTTTGCTGCTAATAGTTTTTCGGTGATTTCTGAAATAGGCATTGTTCTTGCTCCTTAATTTATCTTTATTTGATTCTCGCTTCCTCTACCGCCCTAGTTTCCCGATATAAATGATCTTCCATTTCTTGTTTAAGTTTTAGATAATCGGGATGATTCTCGACGGTAGTGCGATCGCGAGGACGAGGAAAAGGCACCTCTAATACCTGAGCTATTTTGGCTGCGGGACCTTTCGTCATCATGACAATGCGATCGGATAGCAGCAGGGCTTCTTCAATACTGTGGGTAATCATGATGGCAGTTTTGCGCTGCTGTTCCCAAATCCGCTCGATTTCATCCTGGAGGAAACCACGGGTTAGGGCATCCAACGCCCCAAATGGTTCATCCATCAATAAAATCTGGGGATTGATAGCCAGTGCCCTGGCGATGCCGACTCGCTGGCGCATCCCTCCCGATAGTTCATGAGGATGTTTTTTTTCTGCCCCTGTTAAGCCCACAAGTTGAATATTTTCTTTGATAATTCGCTGTTGCTGTTTGGCTGGCATCTTCGGAAAAACAGTTTCCACCGCAAATTTGAGATTACCCTGCACCGTCATCCAGGGCATCAAGGCATAGTTTTGAAATACCATCCCGCGATCGGGTCCTGGCTGGTCTACAGCTTGACCGTTGATTAGAACTTCGCCACTGCTAGCCGTACTCAAACCAGCAATAATATCCAGCAGAGTAGACTTCCCGCACCCAGAGGGTCCAATAATCGAGACAAAGGTATTGTGTTCGATATCGAGATTGATGTCCTCGATCGCTTTGAAGTCAGGACTTGCCTGTCTCGTTAGCTTATTCAACCAGCCTTTGCGACCAGGAAAAACTTTGGAAATATGGCGCAAAGATATTTGAGCATCGTTAACCCGATCCGTAGTCACAGTTGATTTACTAAATAATGAAGTACTCATGATTGTTTACTTGCCAAAAGAAACGAGTTTTTCCAAATAGGCAAAGATTTGATCGAGGACAATCCCGACAATGCCGATGATAAAGATGGCTACTAAAATATTCGGAATATAGAGATTATTCCATTCATTCCAGATAAAATAGCCAAGTCCCGTGCCCAACAGCATTTCCGCAGCCACAATTACTAGCCAGGAGATACCCATACTAATGCGCAAGCCAGAAATAATATTGGGTAGAGCAGCAGGGATAATGACTTTGAAAATAGTACGCCATCTAGATGCGCCTAAAGTTTTCGATACATTCAGATAATTAGGATCTACATTGGCTACGCCAAAAGCAGTATTAGTTAAGGTAGGCCAGATACTAGCAATGGTAATAATGAAGATGCCCGTCATTTCCGAGTCGCGAAAGATATACAGACCTAGAGGCAGCCAGGCCAAGGGGGAAACAGGTTTCAGCAGTTGGAAATAGGGATTAAAAGCTTTAAACGCAACCTTCGAGATTCCGACCAGGATACCCAAAGGCACGGCAATTAAAGAAGCTAAAGAATAGCCAATCGCCACCCGTCTCAGGCTAACCAACAAGTTCCAGCCAATACCTAGATCGTTAGGACCATTGTCATAGAATGGATGAGTTACCCAATACCACAACTCTGTAATTGTCAAAGATGCAGTAGGCATTCCTTTGGCGAAAAATTTCATTCTTGCGCCCATTTCCCAGAACAGAAGAAATATGCCGAGGGAAAGTAGAAATAACAATAATGCCCGCACATTCTCGTTATCGAGTAACTTTTCTTGCTTAGAATTTTTGATTAAACCTTCTCGAACTGCTGTCATTGTAATAATTACCGCTATCTAAACTGATTTGATTCGGTGGGCATTATTTTGCTTGAATAGTTTCCCACCCTACTTTTCGGCTGCCGTTGTCAATTATCCATTGTCAATTGTCAATTGAATCAAACGCCGTATTTTTTAATTTGCTCGTCGATATATTCCTGGGGTTTTGCCGGGTCAAAGGTATCGAACTCTAAGGTTTCTGTGCGATAAATGTCTGCGGGCGGAGTTTGCCCAACTTCCT
>JBCBEA010000085.1:0-10774 GCA_038529195.1 Cyanobacteria bacterium J06600_6 | reverse complement strand
CTTACCTCTGATTTAATTAAACTCGATCAACGATCTAGCACGGAGCAATTGATATTCCTTATGTTTTTATTGTGCCGTTTCTGCCAGATAATTTCATCCAGTTTTGAATTGCGTTAGCGCAACTACAGATAAAAAGCACCGTCATGCTTAACGATGCTTTCTCAATATTTTGGCTATAGCTCCCTGGTTAGATGATGTCGAATTTGCGTAAGCCTAAAAATAAGGTTGAAGCTATGCCTATGTATAGACCAATAATTAAGAAAAATGCGATCGCGCCACCCATTTGAAAGTCTCCTGTAAAAATTTGTTTTTTATGATTGCTCAAGACACATCACTTTTTTAATTGATGATATGCCATGGGTTTATATTTTACCCGATCGCCCGAACCTCGACGCAACTCACTCACTAATATTTAAGTCTGGTTTGGTATGTAGTTAGGTAGCTTCCTTGGTTAGAAGTCGATCTGATTGACTTTGAGTCAGATAATTAACTGCTCTCGAAAATAAGATTAAGTTGCTAACTCAGGAGTTTTGAAGTTATACCTGGGATGGAATTGGCGAAAGAGCCTGTCATTTCCTGGCATGGCTGCTTCGCGATTGGTTAGTCTTAGTTCTTAATTACTAAATTTTAGTCCCCAAAACTATTTATTGAAACCTGATTTAAGAGATGAAATACACAGACCTGCAACGAAGATTAAAGCAATATCAGCTTGCAGGGTTAGTGACGGTTAAATTAAATTCTACTCTGGCAATTTTAGAAGCCGAGTACCAGCGCTGTCTGGAGCTAGGACTATCTCAGACTGATTTAGAAAGATTAGCTGCAATTGAGAACTATCAGCACTTAGAACTAATTTCTGGCTGGGAGATCCAGACTCATCCCCAAAAGTTTCCCCTGCGAATAATTCGGGCAAAGACCTATGAATTAGGACAGGTAGATAGCCTAGTGGAGTTGAAACTAGCCTTTCCAATTTTTAAAAACAGACAGTATGATTTCCGAACTAAGGTTTCTTGGTCGCAGTGTGTTTGGGCGATTGACAATCTCACTAAGGATTCTCAGGAATTTAACAAGTTCAAAGAGGATATCCACATCTTTATTTTGGCAATCGAACAGCAAAAATATCATCAGCTTCGAGGCGAAACTGCCGTAAGCGAAGCCTATGAAGATTTATCCAGCTATATTAGCTGGTGGAAAGGAGCGCAATGGGAGTACACTTTGGCAACTAAAGCTTCAACCTTAGATCTGCTCAAGCGAGCCTGGTTAGAACAGTATTTAGCCCTGCATAAGTTAAGCCAGCTACTCAAATATAGCCCCATCGACTGAATACCTCTCCCCCCAAAACCTTTCATTAGCAACTACCATGACCGAACTCAAACAAGAGCCACAGCAAACCAAGCAAAATAGCCTACAGAACATTGTGCAATCTTGGAAAGACCAAATTATCTGTTTTTCTCCTCAGGGGTCGGGCTATGGAGCCTATTTTGTCGATCCCAGAGACAGTAATCCCGTTAACTATATTCGCGCTAGCTGTGATGAACTACGCCACTTAGGAACCAACTACAACGCCATTTTTAAAAGAATTAAAGAGCAATTTTACGGCTATTTAAAAGAGGCAATTTTGAATACGGTCAAGTATGAAGCGACCAGGAGAGCCGTTAGAAAACAGCATCAGTGGATTCAGAAGAGCTACAACAATTTGATTGCCCAAAAAGAGCTGAATGCCGAGCAGCAGTCACTAGAAATAGAAAATCTCAAGCAGATTATTGCCGAGCAAAATCAGTCAATTTCGATCATCAAGGATGATTGTCCAGAAGACATCTTAGCGATTCAGTCAGAAAACGCTCTGAGAGCTAAAGAAGCTGAAATTGAGGCGAAAAATAATGAGATTGCTCGTTTAAATCGGCAGCTACAGGAATGCGATCGCGAGATTACCAGTCTTAGATCAGAATTGAGTCAGGGATTACAAGAATTAAAGCTGAAATATAAGGGTTTAATTGGTCAGTTTGTCCAAAGCTCTGCTAGTAAACAACAGGTTGACAGTCAAAATAAAAGTCTGCAGGCCTGCAAAAATATTTTCATGAAGGCTCAGCGTAAAATTAACTCGGTTCAGAATGAAGAAGGGGCTTCTAGTCAGCAGAACCTCGATCTTCAGGGTAAGGTTAAAATGCTCAGAATTTGACCTATTTGTTAGTTGAAAATATTTTATTCACGATGATTACGGTGGCGGTTTTGAGTTTTGCTTGTTAAAACTGACGTGACTTTAACCGCACGCAATTCAACGCTAAATCATAAATAGTTGTAGCTGCTAGAGTCTAGAAAATTAAAATATATTTTTCATATTTTTTATTAGCCTCGATTTATTGTTATTAACTATTGAGTAATTCAAAGCCAAATGAGTATTGATACCCAACAATTTTCGCTCCAGGAAGTAATTCAAAGTTGGAAAGATCGTATCATCTGTCATCCTCCTCAGGGAGCGGGTGCAGAAGCCTATATTATTAATTCTAGTTCGGGCGATCGCGTTAAATATATTGAAGCTAACTGTGATAGTTTACGACACAACGCGACTAACTATGACAGGCTACTAATTGAAATTAAGCATAAGCACAAAGGTATTTATAAAGAGGCGGTCTTGAATACAATCAAATATGAGGCAACTAGACGCGCTTTTAAAGTCCAGCATGACTGGATTCACAATAGTTATCAGGGTTTAATCAAACAGGTAAAAAGCAATAACTTTGATCGCCAAATGTTAATTAAGCTTGAATGCCTAAATAAGATGGTGGCGACACGCGATCGCGAATTAAAGCAGCTTAAGTCTAAATGTAAGGGCGGTCTCAAAGAATTGCAGACAGCATATAACAAGTTACAGCGTCAGTATAATCGAGAGGTAAAGCGTCGAGAAAAATTAGGTTCTAGCAACCGTAGTTTAGGAGCATATAAGGGTCACTTCCGTAGAGCGCAGAAAAAACTTGCAGTTCTTAAAATTGAAAACAAAGATCTACAAAAACAGGTCAACCTGCTTGAGTTTAAAACCCGAAAAGCCAACTAATCTGGTCTCACATTGCAGAAAGACAGAGATATTCTATTGCTAAATTATGTCTCGTCTTTAGCTCTATTAAACAGTCTTGACTTAAAATTTGGGTAATAAAAGTTAGGTAGTTTAAAGACTATGGGCAGAAAAGCGAGGCTAAAAAAACAGCGGCAGCAACAGGCTACCGCTAAATCAAAAAAATATAGTGAAACTGACTTTGTACAGCAGTTTGAACACATGGGCTATCAGGTAAAAATAGATCCAGCCAAACAGCCCAAAACTAACAGAGGTAACATTGCGCCAGAGATCCCGCAAGAGAGAATTGAACCTCAGCTATAGCAAAATATTATGCAGGCTTTTGCGGCTCAACTCCCAGCTAGAAATTGGTAAGACAATGGGCCAGAATAACGGAGCTATGAGCAAAATACACCAGGAGATTAAATCGAGTTTAGAGGTAGTGTAATCTGCATAAAATAAGAGCGACCAGTAGGTAAATACCATAAAGCAGATAATCCAATACCAGGTAACTATGCTTGCAGACATTATTAATAAGCCAAAATGTTTTTTGTTACTTATTATCTTCAGCTAAACTCTCAAATGTAAGCAGTAAAAACACCTACATTCAAATATTATTCTGTCTATCTATCCGTGATTTATACCCAGGCTAATAGCAGCTAGTTATTTAAGATGTGGTCTTGGCAATCATGGATTAAATTGTTAGTTACTACTACAGATTGTCGGTGATGTAGTGTTCACCTTGATGTTTTGAGCCGTAGTATTACTTAAAAGCTGAATAATTACTTCTTTCGCTCTGATATTCGCTGACTGTAAAATATCTTCATTACAAGCAGTATCAATCATCTGAACCAAAGTTTTTCTTTGTGCCAAACTCTGTAGCTGCGGTGCAACATCTGGTCCCAAATTTAAAAAACCGCGATCGTAATCGTAAACACGCGAATGGTTAACATCGATTTTACTATCTAATATTTTTGCTGCAGGCAGGTTTATCTCAATACGACTATCCGTCACTTTGATATCCGCAGCTGTCAGCTCACTCAGATCTACTCCTGCTCGAATCTCTCCCCTGGCAATATAAAGCAATCGAGTCGTTGCTAAGGGCAAATCTCCCAACTTGCGTACTGCTGAGGCTGGAACAATTGTTTCCATTGTTTGAACAGTAGTCGATAATTCCTGAATATTTTTAATTCTGTTGATAATTGGCTCAGAGTCCTCTACTTTCGACTCAACAGGACTAATTCTCAATAAATTACTGACAAAATTTAAAGCGCGATCGCTTGTTCGCCAAAGACTAAACAAAATCAGCAGAATAAGTAAGTTTACTGCCCCGGCACTCCATAGTAATAGGCGCTGCCAAAAAAAGCTTTTTGAACCAGATGTTTTCATAAATCGATCAAATAATTAAACCAGTTAAGTAACTACTGATTTAATTGAATAATTCACTTGAGACCACTTTTATCTTCTTTTTATAATTTTACTATTTTTCTTAAATATATTTCATAAACTATTTTCTCTTCATATACATTTTATATTTCATTAAAAATACATTAGGTCTAATGCAAGACAAAATAACCTATGCAGCTATTCCGGTCTAAAAAACCTAATTGTAAGGCTTGTGTAAAACAACTACATTTATCTGTGCATCTATAGAAGAACAGGATTATTATCGAGAAAACTCGTAGAAAATACTTAAGAATATTCTTCTAAAACTCTGATACAAACAATTTTACTTATTTTAAATAACTTGTTCTATATAAAGAGTTGCTAATTGCAAAGTATCTAAATAAAAGTTTCTTAGTTTATTTTCTAGCTTAATTAATTTAAAAATTGGAGCTTAATTTTAATGACCCAACGTTTTACTGGAACCCACGGTGACGATTCTCTAACAGGAACACATAATGATGATATCTTTCAAGGATCTGCTGGCAACGATACAATAGCTGGCGAAGCAGGACATGACACGGTTGACTATAGCCATCTCACTCAAGCAGTAACAATTTCACCTTATGGCAGCATTAAAAAAGGCGATTTGGGTACTGATGAATTATCTAGTATTGAAGAAATTATCGGTGCAGCGGGACAGACAAACACAATTAACGCTTCTGGTGTTGGTGGTCACGTAGCGATCGACGTTAATCTTGCTCACAATCAGCTAAGCGTTAACAACATTCCGAATGCTCCCAACCAAAATTTTGTAGTTCGGAATTTCGTCAATGTTATCGGTTCAGACGCAGCAGACTGGATTACTGGTGATTCCCAAAACAACGACCTGCAAGGGGGTAGCGGGAACGATATGTTAGACGGTGCACAGGGAAATGACACTATTGATGGTGGTACTGGTAATGACACTATTGATGGTGGCGCTGGCGACGATTTAGTGATCGGAGGTTTTGGCAATGACCTAATCAAAGGTAATGATGGCAATGACACTCTTGATGGCAATGAAGGTAATGACACTATTGATGGCGGTGCTGGTGATGACCTGCTAGTAGGCGGAACAGACAACGATACAATTGTTGGTGGTGAAGGCTCTGACACTGTTTTCGGCGATGCGGGAAATGATTCCATTAATGGTGGTGCGGGCAATGACCAAATCTTCGGTGGTGATGACAACGACTTCATTGACGGAGGAGGCGGAGATGATTCTCTTGATGGTGGGAATGGTGATGACACCATAATTGGTGGTCACGATAACGACCTGATTGGTGGTGGTGCTGGTGATGACCTCTTGGTCGGTAACGGTGGCAACGATACTCTGTTTGGTAATGACGGTAACGATACTCTCGAAGGCGGAGCTGGTGATGATGTCCTTAGTGGTGGTGACGATAGTGATAGCTTAGTTGGTGGTGTTGGTAACGACACAATCAACGGTAACGGTGGCGACGATATTATCAATGGTGCTGCGGGTAATGATTCTTTGGTCGGCAATGCTGGGGATGACACTATCCAGGGTGGTTTAGGTCACGATACTATTGAGGGTAACGGCGGTAACGATTTAGTTGCTGGCGGTGCCGGAGATGATCTGGTTATCGGCGGTAACGACAATGATTTTGTCCAGGGTGGCGATGGTAACGATATTGTTGAAGGTAATGGCGGTGATGATAAGGTCACTGGCGATGCTGGAGACGATATGCTCAAGGGTGGCGACGGCAACGATAGTCTGAGCGGTGGCGATGGTAATGATGGTATCTGGGGTAATGCTGGGGACGACACTATCAAAGGTGGGTCTGGCAATGATGAGCTAGATGGCACGGAAGGGAATGATTTAATCCTCGGTGATGCTGGGAACGATACTGTTTTTGGCGGAGTTGATAACGACACTGTTGGTGGTGGCGCGGGAGAAGATCGCCTATTTGCGGGAGAAGGTAATGACCTGCTCGTTGGTGATGCTGATAATGACGAAGTTCATGGCGGGAATGGCGATGATGTTATCTATGGTGATAACTACGTCATGGCAATGAATTTGATTGGTAATAACTTAGTTACTAACGGTAGCTTTGAAAATAATCAGGTTCATTTTGGCTGTCGCGGAGTCTTTCATTCAATTCCTGGTTGGGAGACTACTTTTGGTCCTGGGATTGAGATCAAAGAGCAGGCACACAAATTTGGTGCTGCTGCTGATGGTCATGCTTGGGTCGAGCTAGACAGCTATGGCAACAGCGGCATGGTACAGCAGATTGATACCCATACAGGAACAACCTATCAACTGTCGATAGACTATACTCCCCGTCAATATGTGTCGCCTAGCAAAGTTGAAGTTTGGTGGGATGGTGAAAAAATTACTACCCTCAGCGGACACGGTGGACACAGCAACAGCTGGAATACCTTTGATTTTAAAGTTATTGGTGGAGTCAATGACTTTACTGCCCTAGAATTCCGTGCTGCGGGACACAGTAATGGACTCGGTGGTTTTATCGATAACATTAAGGTGTTTCAGGTTGCTGACGATCCTTTAGTCCACGTCTTTGACACGGCAGCAACGGCAGGTGACGACAAACTGTATGGCGAAGCTGGCAACGATACTATCTTTGGTGGTGCAGGTTCGGATTCCCTGTTTGGTGGGGACGGTAATGATGTACTTCATGGTACAGACGGCGTTACTGCTGGTGCAGATCAAGAAGATCGTCTATCTGGCGGTGCAGGACACGATACCTTTGTTCTGGCTGATGAGAAGGGTGGCTTCTACAATAATCAGGGTTGGCACGACTGTGTAATTATTCATGACTTTACTCCTCATGAAGATACGATTCAGCTAAGTGAAGATGCTCATTACTGGCTAGGTAGCTGGAACGATAATTCCTATCTGTATGAGTACACCGAACATGGTTGGGATGGAGTCGCTGTCTTGGAAAATACTCACCTCAATAACCATGATTTGAACAACAGTGAGCTATTTGAATATGTATAGCCTCTAAGCCTAAATTAATAGTCACAAACTAAGTTTTTAATGCCCGATCGCGATCGGGCATTTTTTTTGTGTCTACAAGTTGCTAATCTTATAGCTAGAGAGACTAGTGTTTTTTCAGCAATATTTGCTATGCTATAACACCGTATATAGTGCTTAATTAAAAAACTAAACTTTTATGACTTCTTTTTTATCTCAGCCTTCAGAAACTATGTTAGCTAACCCTATTTTTAACCCTGGGGGCGACGATCGCATTGAGAATCGTTCGATCTGGTTTGGCAACACCACAAACCTGATGCAGCTTAACGATGTTCGCTACTCTTGGGCAACTGGTTTGTATCAGCAGATGCGCGAGAATTTCTGGATTCCTCAAAAGCTGGATTTAACTCAGGATGTAACAGACTATTGGAATTTAACGAAGCAAGAGCGTCGCGCTTATGACGGCATTCTTAGCTATTTAACTTTTCTCGACTCGGTACAAACCTGCAATATTCACCACATCAAAAGCTGTGTAACGGCTCCTGAAGTTAGCGTCTGCATGGCAGAGCAGATTTCTCAGGAGGGAATGCACAATCAGAGCTATCAGTATATTATTGAAACCGTTATTCCAAGCGATCGCCGTAGCAGCGTTTATGAGTTCTGGCGTACTGATAAGATTCTTGCCGAACGCTGTGAGTTTATTGCCTCAATCTATCAGAAATATGTAGATAATCCTACTCAAGAAAACTATTTTGTCTCTTTATTGGCAGACTATCTGCTCGAAGGCGTTTACTTTTACAACGGATTTATTTATTTCTATAACTTGGCTTCACGGATGCTGATGCCAGGTAGTGCAGACATTTTTAAAATGATCAATCGTGACGAGTTAAGCCACGTACGACTCTATCAAAAACTTTTGCCTGAAGCGATGCAGCAGTTTCCTCACTCTGTAGATCAAATCTATGAAATGTTTGATACCGCTGTGCAGCATGAGTGTCTGTGGACAAATCATATTGTCGGCGATAATGTTTTAGGTATCACCGAGGGCAGCACCGAACACTATACAAAATATATGGCGAACATGCGTTTAAAAGCGATCGGTTTAGAGCCTATATATGCCGATGATAAGTATAAGAAGAGTCCTTATCGTCATTTAGAAAGATTCTCCGACACCAAAAAAGAAGGACATACTAAAGCCAATTTCTTTGAGGCTGGCGTGACTAGTTACGTAATGTCTTCTGGAGTTGCTGGCTGGGACGAGATTTAATTTGCAGAAATATTGAGATCCACAATTAATTTCGTGCAGAGACGTACCATGGTGCGTCTCTATATTTTTGTCATTAGCCAAAGGTTGACTTATTCCAACCCCACATCGAACCTTTGGCATCGGCAAATTCAATATAAATGCGATTAGCAGGAACATTCAGGCGATCGCTAATTTGACTACAAAAGTCCTGGCTCATTTTTCTGGTTTGATCCGAACTCATCGTTCCTACGCTTTTAATCTCCACATAACAGGCAGGATCTACCGTCCCGCCAAAGGTCATCGGCACATCTCCTTCAAACGCCGTCATAACGTAAGACTCAGGCTTACCTAAATGCTGGGCTAATTTGGCAGATAGGTCAGTTAATAATTTTTCGACAGTAGATCTTTCGGGTTGGGCAATAGAAGACTGAACTTTAATTAAAGGCATAATTATTTTTTAATCTCAAGCTGAATTTATCAGGATTCATATCTACTAATATATGGTGTTGGCGTGTGTTCTAGATTCTTTTAAATAACCATCATAAGTTTGGTTTTAATTATGCAAACGATTAGTTCAGTCGATTGGAAAAAGCTGCAAAATGGTTCTGATATAAGAGGCGTTGCTTTAGAAGGTGTTGCCGGTGAGGCAGTTAACCTGACTCCTGATGTGGTCAAAACTTTGGGTAATGCTTTTGTACAGTGGCTGACACAGCAGACTGGCAAACCAGCTACAGATTTAACCGTGGCGATTGGTAGAGATAGCCGTCTTTCAGGAGCGAGTTTAAGTCAAGCAGCGATCGCTGGCATGACTCAATCGGGCTGTCGAGTCTATGATTTTAATCTTGCTTCTACTCCCGCTATGTTTATGAGTACCGTGACAGAAGGATTTAACTGCGATGGAGCAATTATGCTTACCGCTAGCCATCTGCCCTTTAACCGTAACGGGATGAAGTTTTTCACGCCTCAAGGTGGTTTAGGCAAGCCTGATATTACGGCAATTTTAGATCTGGCTAAATCGGCATTGACAACTCACAACAGCCCAGGCGAAGTTACTGAGCGAGATTTTATTTCAATTTACGCAGCAAAGTTAGTCGAAACAGTCCGTCAAGGAGTAAATAGTGCTGATAATTTTGATCGTCCTTTAACTGGCTTAAGTATTATCGTCGATGCGGGTAACGGCGCGGGGGGATTTTATGCAGACAAAGTATTAAAGCCTTTAGGTGCGGATATCACAGGCAGTCAGTTTCTCGAACCCGACGGTATGTTTCCCAACCATATTCCTAATCCTGAAAATGAGCAGGCAATGGCATCAATTTGTACTGCGGTAGTTAACAATCAGGCTGACTTTGGCATTATTTTTGATACAGATGTCGATCGCGTTGCAGCGGTAGACAGTCAGGGTAACGAGATTAACCGCAACCTTATGATTGCACTGATTTCGGCGATCGTTTTACAGTCACATCCAGGCTCGACTATAGTGACAGATTCGATTACTTCTGATGGTTTAACCCAGTTTATCGAAGGTTTAGGAGGCAAACATCATCGTTTCAAGCGTGGCTATAAAAACGTCATTAACGAATCAATCCGCTTGAATAAGTCAGGAGAAGAGTCATGGCTGGCGATCGAAACTTCAGGGCATGGGGCAATGAAGGAGAATTATTTTCTTGACGATGGCGCGTATTTGGCTACTAAGCTACTGGTGGAATTAGCTAAAACCAAACAGCAGGACAAGCAGTTAACGGATTTGATTACGGATTTAAAAGAGCCTGTTGAGAGTGAAGAATTTCGTCTCAAAATTCAGACCGATGATTTTAAAACCTATGGCAATCAGGTAATCGAGCAGCTTGAAGTATTTGCTAATGCTCAGGATGACTGGAGCGTTGTCCCCAACAACTATGAGGGGGTGAGAATTTCCGCTAATTTAGATACCGAAGACGGCTGGTTTTTACTGCGTCTTTCTCTCCACGATCCTGTAATTCCTTTAAATATTGAATCTAATGTAGACCAGGGAGTTGTGAAGATTGCCACCCGTTTACTAGAATTTCTTAATAACTTTAAAGACTTAGATTTATCAGCGTTGAATACTTATCTGTAG
>JBCBEA010000084.1:0-10818 GCA_038529195.1 Cyanobacteria bacterium J06600_6 | reverse complement strand
TTTTCTACTTCTAGGTTTTCAGTTTCTTGAGCAGAAGCCTCTTGAGCAGAAGTCTCTTTGAACCATTCTTCTACTTCTAGGTTTTCAGTTTCTTGAGCAGAAGCCTCTTGAGCAGAAGCCTCTTGAGCAGAAGCCTCTTGAGCAGAATCAATCTCTAAATGAGTTTGTCCGCTTGGTTTGCCAAAGTCCTCATGGAACCAGCCCTTTACTGGATGCCCGTTCACCCTTTTAGTTGTGTGTTTCCAGCCTAAGCTAGTTAGGATGTTCTTGAGTATAAACGCCTCAGTCCTTTTGCAGGTTGGTTGTCCGAAAAATTCAGGGACTAGCTGTGACTGCCACAGAACTCGTTCTTGTTTCTTGTCGGATAGGTAATCTTCTAGATCTGCTTGTCTTGGGTCGGTCACGACCGCTCTTTGATTTAGCTTAGCTAAATATGCCTGAAGCACATCGTCGATATATACAGGGAAGTTGTCTAGATACAAAGCTTTCGCGCAAGCCCAGATCAAATCCCTAAGAGTTTCTAGTAACTCAATATCAATTTTATTGGTCTTAGTGAATCCTGGAACTAGTAGATAACGGCGGTTGTCTCCTGACTCTAGAAATATCTCTTGGGCATTGGTCGATCCTCCGAATACTGAAGTTCGGGGAACTTTAGTAACAGCGGAGGCATAAGGACGACGGTAATTATCAATTGCAGTTGATATCACTGATTTGGTTGTTCCTGTGTGTCTAGTTCTAAGGCTAGAATCACATTCATCAACCTCGACCAACCAGGATTGCTGTACTGCCATTAGTACGTCTTTATCAAAGGATAGATCTTTGCAAGACCCATAGAAAGTATTGCCGAGGGTCTGGAAGAATCTAGATTTATTAGTCCCTTCAGTCCCTTGAAGGATTAGCATCAAATCGAATTTACAGCCAGGTTCGTATATTCGCTTCACAGCACCTACCAGCCAAATCATAATGGCTTTTCTTAGGTACTCATCTTCACAGTGCATTATCTGCTGGAGGTAGGAGTCTAGTAACTCTCTAGCTTTTCCAGGCTGCTCAATGGTTTTCAAGCCATCAAGGTAATCGGTTACTGGATGAAAAGCGTTCTCGTCAGCTATCTCGACAATCACATCCATTGCGGTGGTCTTGGCTATCTGGATGTTTATTTCCTCCAAGATTTTTAGATATGCTCGGCTTAATTCAAAACCTTCGCCCCAGGGAGTTACGACTGAATTGTCTAATAAATTTCTACGAATTTTATCTTTGTAATGATTTTTGATTTCTGCGATTTGTTCTCTCAGGCTGAGTTTCCTAGGCTTTCCTATTAGAACCTCTCTTGGTTTACTAGCTGCGGAAGTCCACAGCCTCTCTACATCTTCTCTAGTCCACGGGGTTTCGTCTTTCTTGGGACAATTGACAAGAAACAGAGCTATTAAATGCTTTGCGCACTTCTGGCAACATTCATCATTTTGGTTTAGTCCTGCTAGCTGGTTGGCTATTTTAATCGCTGTATTGTCTTGATATTCCTCGACCCCGTTTAGGATCTCTTCTCGATAACTCCCAGGCATACGACTTAGGACTTTTGAGTATTCCGCAGATTGCTGGTAACCAAGAGGATTTGTTTTTTGTCCAGAGGTTTCGTCAGATTCTACATATAATCTTTCCGCTTCTAGCTCTTGAGTAAATATAAGCCTGTTAGCAATCTTGGTGCGAATCTCTTCAAAATTGTACTTAAGATTACTCTGGCTTACGATGTGAGCTAAGTTGCCAGTTTTAGGGTGTTTGAACCCAGGTAGACGCATAACTCTACTTGGGTTTTTTACTGCTTTATCAGACTTGGCGATCTCAATTAGCTCTGATATTGTGTCACGCCATATAGAAGCCTCTACAGGTTCGTTTAGAACCCAATAGCTGTGAATTGATTTGCCTCCTGTGTCTACTTGGATTGATGGCTCTGGTAGCTCTAGCTCTTTCCATAAGACTAGAGACTCTTCCTTGGGGATATTATCATGCTCGTAAAAGAGAACATTGCACTGGTTAACGTCTGCGTCCTTATTTCCTTGACCGTTAGCTACGACGTAAACGCTTTTACCTGCTTTGTTTTCTGCTGTTAGCTGGTCTAAAACATCATCGATATGACCTTCTAGATTTCTAGGTGGTAGTTCTTTCTTTTTGTCGATAGTTCTGAAATAGCTTTTGCTTTGTCCGAGAAGGCTAATAAAGCTGCGTGCTTCGTCGTAGTTGAAGTCACTATTGTCACTAAGTTCTTTAAGATTAGTGGTAGTGGGGGCTGTAGCGGTTACTGTTGCGGATAGATTATTTTTCATGATAAGCTGTTGATGATTGATCATTGATGATTGATGATTGATGAATGATGAATGATGAATGATAAGTAATAAGTGAAGTGATAAGTAATGAGTGGTTTATTGATTAGTGATTAGTGATTAGTGACTGATTGATTGATTGACTGATTATCACTACATGTTTTTAATTGCTGATCTTCGAAGTCCGTAATTGTTACTGAGGACTTGTTTATCTCGAACCTCAGTATTCGAGCAAAAGAATAAAAAGTGAAGAGTCTTAGCTGCTAGTGACAGTTAGGGCTTTTTACTTTTGGATTGGTATTTGTTCATTATTAAGGTTCGATATATAGAACTTTAAACTCTTGCGGATTAGTTGAGACATAGACAAATCATTTTTCTGACAGATTTTAGAAATCTTTTCCTTCATCTCTAGAGGCAGTCTAGCTTTAATCACTTGATTTTTATTTGCCATTTTAAATCTCTCCTTAAGAATACTCTCTAATAATCTTAGAGGGACACAAACGCGCACATAATTATTAAAACTAGAATGATGCGTCCACGTCTAATAAAGCACTAGCCACGGCTATCTCAATAGATGTATTAGTGAAATAGGATCTAATGATAATTTCCATCTCTTCAGTTCTTTCATAATGCCAGACATCATATGTATTGATGCCATAAGTTACTGGTCGCTTTTCCATTGCTAGTCTAACTGCTTTGGCTGCTCTGCTTACATAGCCAGAAAACTTAGCTTTGTTTGTCTGGCTCATGTCAACTCCTAATAGATCGCAAATCTCTTTTAATTGCATCATGATTTTTTTGTCTCGAAGTAGGTTGAACAATATTGTTTGAGGATGTATCGAATTGCGCTTGAATAGCTGCGATCCTGGTCAAAAGCAATCTTTTTTATTTGTCGCCTTAGCTCTGGCTCTATCCTCAAAGATGAGCAGACTTTGTTTGTATCCATAGGAAATACCTCAGTTATGTAACTCAAACACATTTGGTATGTGTTTCTACTGACATTATCTCTTAAAAGAGTGGGGAATGTGTACGTAAATATACTTAATTTTAGTACAATTGTAATTAAATAACTTACATATAAAAGCAAGTGAGTTATGAAAATACCGAAGTCCTTAGACCTCGGTATTTCAAGCATTATGTGTAACTTGTCCGTGTAAGAATTAATTAAAATTTATTGCGGTTTTTCCTCAATACCGTCTAAAGTTGTATCTAGTAGCTTGTAATAATTACTACATCAAAAGGGGGTTCTATTAACTAGCCCGTGCGAAAGCCTTTGATTTATCCCTAGTCCGTTTCTTAGATTTCCTAGCAGCTTTACGCTTCTGCATAGGCTTAATGTTCTCTAGAAAATCTATCCGCTTCTTGATTTCAAAATAGCAATTGACACAATACCTAAGAATGTCCTTTTCAACACCTAAAAGGGTTAATGCAGCGAAATCGTTCTTCTTGATTTTTTCTTGATCGAATACATCCTCAATTTGCTCTTCAATACTCTTCAATACTTCTAGCTGAAACTTTTCAGCATCATTTATAAATTTGCTGTTCAAAAGAGTATCTACGTTGACTGCAAGTAATCTGAGCTTGCAATCAATGATCTCCAGTGGCGTTATTGGATTTCTGAAGCCATACGATTGGGTTCCGTCTTCTCTGGTATACAAATCAACAATGAACATAAAGAACAGCTCCTCACCTTGTTTAAGCTTTTTCTGAGACGGAACCCAGCAATGTCCTGTTTTGAGGCGATCGACTTTCAATCGATAGTTATTTGGAAGGATGGCTATTTTGGGGCTGATGAGATCTCCGCTTGAGATTAGCTGCATTTGGGAAGCTTTCTTATACTCATCGCCTACAACTCCTATCAGTAGCACGGGTTGACCGAGATATGGCTTGAGGAACTGTCTGTCAGGTGTTTGTAGAAATTTAGTAGTCATTAGATTTTTATTTGTATTCCAACCTTGTGACTATTCGAATAGTCGTAGGATTAGACAAAAGCCTTGAGAGTGTTGTTTATCAAGGCTTTTAGAGAGTTAATTATTTCAGTTCAATCAAAGTTTTCTCTTCTTCAGCGTTTAGCGTAATTTCCGATGGTTTACGGCAAGCGCTACACCATAAATGGATGTTGACTTGGTTCCTAGTGTTTTCCAGGTCGTAGCTACTAGAGACGCTGTCGCTATCTACCTCTACTACTTGGCTGCTACCCAGAGAAGTCTTAACAGCAGAAACTAAGACTTTTGTACTATCGCAATGTGGGCAATGGATCGCATGGATCGCTGTATCAATATTAATCATGGTTCTAATTTAGTAATAGTTGTGATTGAGATGAGAGCTATTACTTTTTCGTTTGGTATATAAACAGGATAGCTCTGACTATTTGAATAGTCAAGCACCCCCGATTCAAGTGGGGTACTCAATCTCTCTATTTAAGCGATATGTTCAGTCTTTGATTATTACGGTTTTAGATCGCTGCTTACGTGTAATGCGCTCGGTGGTTACTTTTTGCTTCACGTCATAACCAGCGAGTCGAATAGCGCCTACTATCTGGTTAATAGTTCGCCGTCTTTCTTCTAATTCCTGCTGTTCAATAAACTCACGTATATCTGTTCCAGATTCAACTTCTTTTATCCAGATTAGTAAGGCTTCTAGGTGACTCATTTCTTGCTTGATAGTTATTAGTGTTGACGGTTGGTGATTGCTGATAATTGTTGATTAGTTACTTCTTCTGTAGATCCAGGAAAAACTTAGTCACGGTATCGCTAACCAATTTCTTTAGCTCTTCTTTCTTGGCATCATCTAGCTCCCCGATCTCGCTTGGGATAGCTTCTGAGAACCTAAGTTGCTTAGGCTTAGATTTAGTCTTAGATTCAGACTTAGATTCTTTAGCGCTCGAATCAGAGGGTTTTTGTGCAACTGTTGCACAATTTTGTGCATTTTCCTTTTCCTTCTCAGCCTTGATGTAGTTGTTTAGAGTTCTGCGACTGATGCCCGCTGTTTTTATGAACTCAGCTTGAGTCATTCCACTTTGGTTAAAGGTCTTAACCATCAAGTCTCGTTTACCCTCGAAGCTTAGGTTACGTCTAGATAATTGGCGATTAATCATAATCCCCTTAATTTCGTCTAGGGACTCAGCTTTTACCGTATAGAACTTCATTTCATGATCTTCACCATGAAGACCCTGCATAATCTCCAGACGGTTATGACCGTCAACTAGGATATACTCACCGTCTTTATCCCACACAAGCGGATATTCCCGTAACCCATTGATTTCGATATCAAGCTTAAGTGTCTCAAACTCTTCAGTAGCTAGTGCTGGGATGAAACCCTTTAGCTCTGGGTTGATAGTTATTTCATTTATTTGTAGCTTTTTGCTGCTATTTTTCATTAGTTGTCGTTAGTAGTGGTGTGAATAGCTTTGTAAATTCAAGAGCTAGGTCTTTGCAACCAGCAGCGTCTAAGGCTGTCTGATGCGTATTGACTAGTTTGATGAGACGCTGGGTGTTGACGATTTGGGCAGGTGATAAAGTAATCCCTTCATAGTTTTCAAATCGCTCTATGGTTTGTCTTTGAGTGATGGTGTTCTTAAACACACGGGCTAAGAATACAGTACCCGTTAAGCTTGGCTTACGACGTTTGGCTCTTAGTAGACGCTTAATAGTTAGCTCTGTAGAATCGCCGTCTAGCTCACCTGGTTGCGTAGGGATGAGAACGTGATCGCAATAACTCATCACCATATCCATTATGGCTGTTGCATTTGCGCCAGTATCTACAACAACATAATCAAAATCATTTGACAGGTCTAATAGAGCATCTTCAATATCATCCATGTCATCTGAGGTGAAGACCTCTATCAGAGGCTCATTGATTTTAGCCAGCCATTTAGCACTACTTTGCTGCATATCGCAATCAATTACTAGAACTTTCCTCTGATGCCTGGCTAGAAATGCTGCGAGGTGAACAGCGGTTAAACTTTTACTTACACCGCCTTTTAGGTTGCATAATCCGATCGTTACCATTTTTAAATTGCTTTCATAAATAAGCGAGTTTTTATCTTCTCTCCAGTATACTCTGACTATTTGAATAGGCAATCTTTTTTGATTTTTGTTAGCTCTTAACATTAGTCTCGAAGTTAATTTAACAGTGGCGAAAGCCCAACTGTTTTAATAAAAATGAGTAATTACCAAGAAACAATTAAATCACTAACAGCTGAGTTGGGAACACTTGATCTGAACCAATCAGATATCCAAGATAAGATTGCTAGTGTTTCAGGCGAGATCGATAGCTGGAAAGAGAAGCTGAGAGAAAACGATGATGCTGTGGTTAACGCCAGCGTGGATCAACTAAATAACGACAAATTTTTGATTAATTTGGACAGAGAGAAAACCAGTATTAAAGCCAATTTATCTAGATTGAACTTACTTCTTAAGCGTTACAAAGAAGCCGACACAAGAATATCTGAAGACATAAACATTAAGCATAGCCAGATTAGAGCTGTTGAGTCTGATGAACGGTTTGATAAGCTTGAAGCGTTAGTAAATGAGCAAGAGCTGGCTCGAAAAGATTACGTTTCTAAGTACAAGGAAATGAACGATTATCTGATGACTACCTGGAAGCATACTGACAGGTTCTCGGAATACTCGACGTTTGGTTCACAATTTCTAAAATTACCGATTCTCCATAAGTTCGGCAAAAAGTTTTTGGCGGGATTAAATCAGAAAAATTTAGAAGCTCTTAAGGCTAAATACTCTAAATAGTTTAATTAATCGCATGGGCTGGTTTTTGTAATAACCCATAGTCTCAAAGAAAACCGAACCGATTATTTGAGCATGTAAATCTATCTACACTTGACCTAAAGCGACTGAGTTTAAAAGCTTAGTCGCTTAAGGGATTTTTTTGTCTAGTAGGTTTTCTGACCGCAGCGTTTAGCTAACCACTTTTTTTGTGCTTGGTTAATCTTTTCATAGCTATCACATCTGGTAGAGAGTGAGCCTGGAGGTAAAGCTAGCAAAAGCTCTAATTCGCGATTAGCGATCTCTTTTTCAATATGATCTTGACGGGCTTCTAAACGAGATTTTTGATCCTCTCTCCGTTTAGCCATCTCGGCTGCATGCTGCTTGTCTCTGAAATCGATGGCGGCATAACGCGCGTTAATTTCACTGTAAGCAGCAATCGTCTTGAGATCGGAGATCGCTTTCGCATCTAAGACTGCTATTTTCTTGAGAGGCTGCAAAGCCTCATTATCTTTTCGGCTAACCATTTTGTTTGTTCTCTCCTTGCAAGGGTAATTTACAAGTAGCTCGGTTTGTATTCGCAATTAAAAAGCATCGTTTCTTGAGCTACTCGCTCTAATGTTAGAAACCACAAAATCACCAAATATTACCAGATATCCCAGGTCATACAAAAAACTGCTGGATAGATTTATCATCGATACGATCATTCAAGGTTAATGAAACCTTTATTTTGTTCTAAGCTTTGGTTTTTCAAGACCGCTTTTTGTTGGTAACAGAAAAATCTTAGGAGGATTTTTTCTAAGTTTTGGATTTTCATAACCATCATCATGATCATTAATCCTTTTCAAAGTTTTTGTTCTACTGTTAAATGAAGGGAAAGAAAACTCTGGAAATTGATCTTTACAAGTCCTTAGCTCATCAAAAATAGGGCTTTCTTTTCCTGTAATCACACACCATCCTCTAGACCGTGTTATGGCAGTAAAGGCTTCATTTCGTCTTAACAAAATATCTTTTGCATCTATAGGATCAGCATTGTTATATCTAGTGACATAAACTTTCCAAGCTTCGTTACCTTTAGCATAAAAAGAGTGCGTGATTGTGACTTGACCTGGTTTGCGAAAAGATTTGTCTTTACTCTCACTTGTTAAATAGTTAGTTTCAATTCCTTTTTCAGATAAAAGTCTTGCTATATTTTCGTAATGTGAAAGATTGCCAGAACCGTATATTGCCGTGATTAGTATTTGTTCGGGCAAAAATCCGTTTAGGTTTATATCCTTAAAAACCTCTTTTGCAACCCATTCTTCTTCCGCTAAATTTGACTCAAAGACTTGTATATCCAATATTGGGTCAGCAATCTTTTTCAGTTTAGGCGTTAAAAAATCAAAGTCATGGCAGATGTTGTCTGATGCGCGAGCAATTGTTACTAGCTTATTTGCGTTGACACTAGTTTGAGTGAAGTCACCAGACAAAATTTCGTAGCCTAGTTTTTCCCAACCACCTTTTTTTGTTACTCCTTGTAAAACTCCTTCTTTACGGAATAAACCCATATTGATGGCATGTCCTGTCATTAAAAGCAAACTCGGACAGCGATAGGATTTATTCATGACGTGGGATTTCCTAGCTCCACCTTGTTCCCTGGGATAACTCCCTCTTAAGTCAACAACTAATGAGTCTTTTTCATCTCTACCAAAAATAGTTTCTGCTTTTGGGATTAGTAAAGATTTAATGCCCTGCGCTTCATCGTATGCCCAATACAATCGCTTGGGTTCTCGCAGGGAAGCATGAGCTAAACGGTAAAAAGAAGGAGGTAAATCTTGTCCTTCATCTATAATTACGGCATCATAAAGTTGAGGTATACCGACTGATTTTGTTTGCTCTTCCATCCTAATGCAGACATCCTCAAATTTACCAGTATTTAAGTCTTCTGGTTTTAAACCACAGGCTCTAGCTAAGTTATAGTAAAAGCCTTCGCCACTTGTATCTCCACCCCAAGCATGAAGTACTTTCACTTTGTTCCAATTTAGTTCTTTCGGCTCTTCATTTTGCTCGTATAATAAATCAGCATAATTTCGTTCAATTCTTTCTAGAATTTGCTGATAAAGAGATTTCGTTTCAAAGGTAAATACAATATCCCAGTCTGGATACTCGTAATGCATTCTAGCAATTCGTTTTGTCAACAAAACAGTTTTCCCTGTCCCAGCTAGTCCTCTTAATCTTTGGGCTCCAGGGGGAATTTCTTTTGCAATCTTATCTTGATCTTGATCGAGAACTAAAGTTCTATACTGAATGGCGTTCTTTAAAGTATCAAAACTATCCTGTTCTTCAACTCTCTTTCGTACTCTTTCTCTCACGCTTTTGCTTTCACAAAAATCCCATAATTGCCCTTGAATATTTTCAGGAGGCATGTATGGTTTATATCTATGCCGATCATGTATTGAACTTAAAAGCTTAGCTCTGAGCTTTTCAGAAGTTAAATCATCCTTGAATATAATTGCTCCTCTAAATGACGGTAAATCGCCATACTTATCAAGCCATGCTTGATTTGAGATAGAGGGTAAAGCCAGAAGATGATTTGATGTTACAGGTGACGATATATAGTTAAACTTTTTTAATCCATAATTTTTTATTTCTTTTTGGATCTCATACATTGCTCTTTTTGCTTGAATTAAAGGACTCATCGTCAATCTATACCAGTCCTTTCTCATGATCCATATATCACCATCAATTCTTTCTATATCTTTGAGAACACAACCTTTTACCTCAATAACACACATCCCATAATCACTGTGAAAAAGAAGTATGTCTGATTCATTTTTGAGTGAACCATTCTCATGTCTAGGCTGGTATCCTAGATATGCTCTACCAGGTTCATCTTGTAATACTTTCTTGAAAATACCCCAAATTTCATTCTCTGCCACATTTCCTGTAAGTGGTATTGCTGGAGAAAAACGCATTATTTTTATTATTGTAGAGTTGCTCAAATTCTCAAAACATACCTGTGAGCAAAGGGTTTTACAAGTATGTTTTGAACAGTCATATTAACCGTACATTATCAGCTTTTATATTTTATTTACTTTAAGATACAAATCTTTTTTAGTCAGTTTTGATATTTTTTGTAACACATAGAAATAATAGTATTAATGATTCACATATTCCAATGCCTGTAGATTATTTCCAATCACAGTGGAAGCTAGAGAGAGCAAGTTAAGCAGATCATCGTCTGTGACGAAACCGTCTAGTTTGTGAGCTATGGTGTTAGAAATTTTTATTTGTTTATCCGCTATAAGTCGCTTCACTCTAGAGCGTTGGCTAACCCCTATCTTGTAGGGTTTAACTGTCTGCCCGTCGCTGAGATCGCCGAAGCTGAAATAGTCATTCTGATTAACAAAACCTAGTTGCCTAAGCTCCATCAAGCTATCGTTTGTCACTCGGATAGGACAAGCGACAAGAATATTATGACGGTCGTCTTTAGTTTTTTCTATAAGGTTGAGATGATACTGATTTAGCTGTTCTCGGTCTTGAGTGAGATTTGCGTGACCAAAATCTAGAGATAATAGAGTAACGGAGACGCAGGTATAATCTGTGATCGTCCCCTCAACCGTCACTGGTTCAAAGTCGGTTATATGATTCTCATCTACCATCAAGTCACAGCCAGCAAAAGCGACAATACTTTTACCTGTTTCCGCAAGGTAGTAGATAGGGATAGCGAAATAGTAACCCTTTTTTTGGTTAAATACTTTATCCATTAGAATCGAGCCTCCGTCGTGATAAATTTCAAA
>JBCBEA010000083.1:0-10832 GCA_038529195.1 Cyanobacteria bacterium J06600_6 | reverse complement strand
GGCAGAAAATGGAGCAGGTTTTGCGGGATTCGCAGCCTATCTAGATCTAACTCCTGCTGACCCTGATATCTTGGCAGTACCCGACTCCGATAGCTTATTTCAGCTACCCTGGCAGCAAGATGTAGCCTGGATGCCAGCTGATCTCTATCAAACAAATGGAGAACCTTTATTTCAGACTCCAAGACTAGTATTAAAGCGAGCGCTCAAACAGGCAGAAGAACAAGGATATTCAATCAAAACAGGGGTGGAATGCGAATATTTTCTTTTATCTGCCGACAGTCACGAACTAGCTGATCATCGCGATCGCTCTGCTAAACCTTGCTACGATCAGCAGTCTCTCATGCGCCGTTACGATATCGTCAGTGAAATTTGCGACGGAATGCTCGGTTTAGGTTGGAAACCCTATCAAAATGACCACGAAGACGCAAACGGACAGTTTGAAATGAACTGGGCTTATAGTGATGCTCTAGTTACGGCAGATCGTCATGCGTTCTTTAAGTATATGGTCAAAAGTATTGCCGAAAATCATGGGTTTCGGGCAACTTTTATGCCCAAGCCCTTTGCCAACCTCACAGGAAACGGCTGTCATACCCATGTTTCGGTATGGGACAACGTTAACAAAACTAATCTATTTAAAGAAGTAGATGAAGACTTGGAGCTTTCGCCCCTGGCATATCAGTTTATGGGCGGGATTTTAGCATCAGCTTCGGCGCTATGTGCTTTTAGTAATCCTGTCGTCAACTCCTACAAGCGAATTAACTCCCCAGTTACGCTCTCCGGTGCCACTTGGTCTCCCAACACGATTAGCTACAGCGGTAACAATCGCACTCACATGATTCGTATCCCCGACTACGATCGCTTTGAACTAAGGCTGGCTGATGGTGCTGCCAATCCCTATCTGTTACCCGCAGCTATTGTTGCAGCAGGATTAAACGGTATTGCCAACAAAATAGATCCAGGCGATCGCGCTGAGAATAACAACTATACTCATCCCCTGCCCGCAGATCAAACCAAACAGCTTCCCGCAAATTTATTAGATGCCCTGCATAGTTTAGAGAAAAGTACCGTGTTCCCAGAATATTTGGGCGAATCCTTTGTCCGTTCTTATTTAAACTTGAAACACCAACAGTGGCATGAATACAGCAGCCAAATTACTAGCTGGGAATTAGATAATACTCTTGACTGTTAGCGAGTAAAAAACTGTTAATCTTTTACCTTGCTCTTCTGTCTTCGATCCTGGCTGCTAGATAGTTGCGATTTGCTTCAATTTTTCAGGTTTGTATCCAATATTTAGAGCTTTTGTATCAATTTGGTTAAAAACGGACAGTTATAAAAAACCAGGGTAAGATAAGACCCAGCTTTATTTTAAAAGCTTATGATTGATGATTTAAGATAACTGCGTTTAAAATGACCACTCAAAAAAAAGCTAGAAAGAAGCAAAACTCTGGTCGCCAAGCAAGCTCAGGTTTGGCAAAAAAGCTTATGCTTATACCTGCTGCCGTTGGTGTAGTTGCTCTCATGAGCTGGGCTGGATGGCAAAGTTTAACTGCGCCCGTAGTCGCCAAAGGTGATGGAGAGTCTAAGGTTCAGTTTACGGTAGAGCCTGGAGTGTCAGGAAACGAAATTGGTGCCAAATTAGCAAATGAAGGTTTAGTTAAATCCTTAACAGGCTGGAAACTCTGGACAAAGTTGAAGCAGGTGACAGATTCATCAGGTGGATTTAAAGCTGGCACTTATCAAATATCAGCAACAGAATCTCTGGATGATATTGCGGGCAAAATTTGGGCTGGCGAGATTGTGCAGGTCGATTTTACGATTCCTGAAGGCTGGTCAACCATGCAAATGGCAGCATACTTTGAAGAGCAGGGCTATTTTAGTGCCGAGGAATTTAAAGCAGCAGTGACTGAAATTCCCTACGCAGAATTTCCCTGGCTACCAGAAGATTTGCCAATTTTGGAAGGATTTTTATACCCTGATACTTACCGAATATCCAGCGACTTAACTAACGATCCGCAGCTAATTATTAGGACAATGCTGTCTCGTTTTGAAGAAATTGCTCTACCTGTTTATAAAGCAGCAAAGCCTGAAATGAGTCTCCTAGAATGGGCAAGTCTCAGCAGCATCGTTGAAAAAGAGGCGGTAATTGGCGATGAACGGACGCTAATTGCTGGAGTGTTCACTGCTAGGCTAGATCAGGGCATGAGGCTAGAATCTGATCCGACAGTTGAATATGGTTTGGGTATTAGACAGACAGCAGATCAACCTCTTACCTATGCTCAGGTAGGAACTCCCAATCCCTACAATACTTATTTAAATACGGGCATAACTCCAACTCCCATCGCTGCACCAGGTATTGCTAGTCTTAAAGCCACACTCAATCCTGAAAGTACGGAATATCTATTTTTCGTGGCGCGTTATGATGGTACTCATGTCTTCAGCAAAACCTTAAGTGAGCATGAGGCAGCCACCAGAGAAATTCGTCGTCAGCGCAATCAATAATTTGTTATTAGTTATCAGTATGGTGGGCAATTTGAGCCAAGATAAATAGAAGCAAACAGATTAAAATAATGCCCACTATTTTTAATAACAGACTCAAATAAGATGGATTTATTGCGATCGCTGCCTATTGGTTCATATTTGGAACAGCCCGTCACCTGGCTACATAAGATAGACCCTAGGGTTAAATTCGCCTGGCTGATGACTTTTCTGATCGCTCCTGTCTTGGGTAATCCCTGGTGGAGAATTGCCCTAGCAGCTTTACTAATTTTATTAACCATTGCTGCCAGGATCCCTTTCCGCGTTTGGAGTAAGCAGATTGGCTGGTTATTACTGCTCTGTACCTTCCTCTTTCTATTTAGTAGCGTTGCCCCCGATACCCTCGCTGTAGAGCATCAGCCGAGAACCCCAGCTTTTTGTGCCGATGCTCCAGCAGCTAGTGCAGATGGTCAAGCTCTCAATCCATTTCCGTCTCGATGTGAGACCAAACTTCCCCACGCTTCTAGCTATCGCTATGTGTATTTTGACCAGCCAAAATTTGCTATCTTACCGCGTCTGACGGTAACTCGTCGCTCTTTAGATATTGCCGTACGAATCTCAACTCTGATCTTTACGCTGATCTATAGTACGAGTCTCTACCTGCTGACTACTGCCCCTGAAGAAATTACCGCAGGCTTAGAAGATTTGATGAGTCCTCTGCGCCGTCTAAATCTACCAATTAGCGAAATTACCCTCACCCTAACTCTTTCTTTACGGTTTATTCCCTTAGTCTTAGAAGAAGTGCAGAACCTAGTTCGCTCAGTCCGCACCAGAGCGATCGACTGGAAGAAGCTAGGAATAAGACGTAGCGCCCAACTATGGTTAATTGTTTCAGAGAAACTGCTGGAGAATTTATTGCTGCGAGCCGAACAAATTGCCACAGCAATGGACGTTCGTGGCTTTACAACTCCTAACGAACATCGGGTTCAGTTGAGGTAGATGAATTACTGGTTATCGAACGCTATAGTCATGTGATGCACTTGGTGAGTAACGTTAGAGGAATTTTAAAAGGCGATCGCGATGCGGTGGATTTAATTGAGGGAGTTTTCCCCGGAGGCACAATTACAGGCTGTCCGAAAGTACGCTGTATGGAAATTATCGAAACTCTAGAGCCAGTGCGTCGGAGTTTATTTTATGGCTCCTGTGGCTATCTCGATCGCCGTGGCAATTTAGATCTAAACATCTTGATCCGTACTTTGCTTTATGTTCAATCAACCGAGAATAGAGCCGAAGTCTACGGACAGGTGGGTGCAGGAATAGTTGCTGATAGCGATCCAGCCAGAGAGTGGCACGAGTCTTTAAATAAAGCCGAAGCTCAGATTGCAGCCCTAAAATTCAGTTAAACAAGATTTTTGCCGAACTCTAACTATTTTTTTCGCTGACGACGAACAGACTCTTTTTTGGCTCGGCGATCGCAAATTTGTTTTAACTCAGACTGATGTGACCATGCCCAGTCTGACAACGCTTCTAAAGGCTCAATTAATTTAACGCCAAAAACACTTAAAGAGTACTCTGTCTTTGGAGGGACGACTGGATAAACTTTTCGTTTTAAGATGTTGTCTGACTCTAACTTTCTTAACGTTTGAGTCAACATTTTTTTTGATATTCCTGGAATTTCTCTTTGTATTTGACTATACCTTTTTGTTTCTTGTTTAAGAACATAGAGAACTGGCAAAGTCCATTTATCACCGACAATCTCGATTACCTGACGTATAGGGCAATCCTTGTCGAGTAAAGGCTCTGATTCTTTTTTGGAAACCATAAAGTAACTATAAGACTTATTAGTAACTACTTGCAATAAAGAGTCTGTATGGGTCATATTGTATACCAAGAGCATAATCTTAACTATTTATTTGTTATTTACCGTGAACAAGAATAGGGCGCTCGTTAACAACGCTTTTGGTGCATCATTGTTATTTTTGGTTTTAACAGGCTGTGGAACACAGCAGCCAGAAGCCCAAGGTCCACCACCAGCAGTTCTGGTCGAGGTTAAAGATTTAGATGACGATAGCGTCAAGTTAAGTTCAGAGTTTGTCGGGAGTCTGGAAGCCGAGCAGAAGGTTGCTTTAGCTTCAAGAGTTGACGGTAGAATTTTAGCCATAGCGGTTCAATCAGGAGATGCAGTCAAGCGTGGCGACTTAATTGTTCAGCTTCAATTAGGACGGGAACAGGGTGAGGTTGAAGCTGCCCAGTCGGAGGTTGGGATTCAAAAAGCTAACGTTAGCAATGCAGAAGCTGAATTACGAACTGCAGAAGCAGAAGTTGCCAGTGCCGAGGCAAACGTTGAGCAAAGTCGAGCAGACTTGCGGGAGCAGCAGGCAGAGCTAGAGCTTGCCCGGGCAAATATGGAAAGGACGAAGTTTTTGGTTAAGGAAGGAGCGCAGTCTCAGCAGATATTGGACGATCGCACGCGAGATATTAACGCCGCGATCGCCCAAACAGACGCACTTAAAGCAGCATTAAACTCTAGTCAGAAAGCCCTGCGTGCAGCACAAGAACAGGTGATTTCCGCCAGATCGGCGATCGCAGGACAGCAGGCAGCCTTAAAACAGGCAGAAAGCCGAGTGGGGATAGCTGCTGAAAATCTCGAGTTTAATCGAATCACAGCACCGATAGACGGTATTGTCGGTAATATTCAGCCTAAGGTTGGTGATTATCTCGAATCTGGGACTCAGATAACTAGCATTACTCAAAATGAGACTTTAGAGCTTAATGTCGGCGTACCGCTAGAACAAGCTAGTCAGCTCAAGCTAGGTTTACCAGTAGAGCTGCTCGATCGCCAGGGTGGAGTTTTGGCTGAAGGCAATATTAGCTTTATTTCTCCCCGCACCGACCGTAGCAGTCAGGCGATTTTAGTCAAGGCAGCATTTAATAATGACGGTAGATTGAGAGATGATAGCTTTGCCAGAGCCAGAATTATTTGGTCGTCGCAGCCAGGAGTCTTAATCCCAACCTCCGCTGTCTCGCGCATTGCTGGCAAGAGTTTTGTATTTGTCGCGGTGGAAAAAAAGCAGTCAGATGGTTCAACTGGTTTAGTAGCAGAGCAGCGACCTGTAGAGTTAGGAGCAATTCAGGGTCAATCCTATCAGGTGATTTCGGGAGTTGAATCAGGCGATCGCTTGATTACATCTGGCATTCTCAATCTTGCTGACGGCTCGCCAATTAATTTGGGTGAAGAAACAGCCGTTAACAGTAATCAGTAATCAATAACCAATCCCGTCTAGGGGAATAATATAATTAGTAATCACAATGATCCTCAGTATCGCCGATACATTTATCAAAAGACCAGTTCTGACAACGGTTTGCGCCATTATCATTGTTCTGATTGGTGGAATTAGTATTCCGATGCTGCCGATCTCGCAGTTACCTCAGGTCGCACCGATTCAGATTGAAGTTCGCTCTGCCTACATTGGCGCGGACGCGGAAACTGCAGAAACAAACGTTACAACCATTGTTGAACGAGAAATTAATGGTGTAGAAGGTATGAGCTATGTATCATCCAACACCAGTAATGACGGTATCAGTAATATTGTGGTCTCTTTTCCTCCCAGTACCGATCGCAATATTGCCCAGGTTAATGTTCAAAACCGAGTAGCCCTATCAGAGCCATCATTGCCCGATGTCGTCCAGCAAACGGGAGTGACGGTGCAAAAAGCATCTCCCGATCTGTTGATGGGGATTGCCTTCTTTGCGGAAAACGGTGAATATGACAATTTATTTTTAAGTAACTATCTCGATCTCTATTTAATTGACCGGGTCAAAAGAATTGAAGGTGTGGGCAGTACGGTTATCTTTGGTGAACGAAAATACGCCATGCGCCTTTGGCTCGACCCCGACGCTTTAGCAGCTCGCTCCCTTAGTTCTCAAGATGTTGTTAATGCTCTGCGGGAGCAAAACATTCAGGTTGGTGCGGGTAGCATTGGTAAGCAGCCATCTCCTAGCGATCAGCAGTTTGAATTTACCCTCCGTGCTTCGGGAAGACTAAAAAGCGCCAAGGAGTTTGATAATCTCGTTGTGGGAACAGGAGAGAGCGGTAATTTAATTAAGCTTAAAGACATTGGTTATGCTGAGTTAGGGGCAGAGAATTATGATACCTCGGCAAGATTTAAAGGTAATCCTACGGTGGGAATGGGAGTCTTTCAGCTTCCTGGCAGTAATGCTCTTGATGTCGGTCGAGCGGTGAAAGAAACCGTGGCAGAATTGGCGGAAAGCTTCCCCCCAGGAATGAACTACGAAATTGCTCTTGATACAACGGAATTTGTGCAGGTATCGATGACAGAGGTAGTTAAAACTCTGGTTCAGGCGGTGCTGCTGGTTGTTCTAATCATTTTTATCTTTTTGCAGGACTGGCGGACAACAATTATTCCCGCGATCGCCATTCCCGTCTCCCTAATTGGCGCCTTTACTTTCTTAAATATTTTTGGCTTCCAGATCAATACTCTGACTCTGTTTGCGATGGTTCTTTCAACAGGGCTAGTAGTAGATGATGGAATTGTGGTGGTAGAAGCAATCTCCACGAAGGTAGAAAGAGGCATGAAGCCAAGAGCAGCAGCTCTTGAAACGATGAATGAATTGAGTGGAGCGGTAATTGCCACGTCCTTAGTCTTGATGGCGGTATTTATTCCCGTATCCTTTTTCCCTGGCTCGACAGGAGTAATTTTTAAACAGTTTGCTCTGACGATTGTCTTTGCCGTTGCTCTATCTACCTTTAATGCCCTAACTTTCTCGCCAACAATGGCAGGGATTTTACTCCGCCCCGCACAAGAGAAAAGAGGCATTTTAGGCAAAATTTTTACTAAGTTCAATCAGGTTTTTAACTGGATTACAGATAAATACACCAAGGCAATCACCTTCTTATCGAAGAAATTTATCCGTCCTTTTGTGCTGGCTAGTTTTACGGCACTGCTGTTATTTACTTACTTCTTATATAACTCCGTCCCAACGGGCTTTATACCCGAAGAAGACCAGGGTTACTTTTTTACTATTGTTCAAGCTCCTGACGGTGTGTCGCTAAACTACACTCAGAACGTGATGGAGCAGGTAGAAGCGAAAATTGCGGAGGTTGATGATATCCAAAGCTATTTTGCCATCAGTGGTTTTGGTTTTGAGGGTAACGGCAGTAGTCGTGGCTTTGTCTTTGGTAAGCTTAAGCCTTGGTCAGAACGACCCGAAAAAGAACAGTCTATTTATGCCATCCTCGGTCGTCTCAACGGTTCTTTCCAACAGATTACGGGCGCCAGAGCCTTTGCTGTTAATGCCCCTCCTGTGCGCGGGTTAAGCTCTTTTGGTGGGTTTGAATTTCAGCTACAGGATCGTCGTGGATTGCCGATCTCTGTCCTGGTCGAGAATGCCAACAAAATGATTGGTGCAGCCAATGCTAGACCAGAAATTGGAGCAGCGTTTACCCAGTTTGCAGCCAATACACCCCAAATTGAGGTTGAGGTCAATCGCGATCGCGCTAAGGCGATTGGGGTCGATATTGATGATGTATTTTCGACTCTCCAGTCCTATTTAGGCTCTAGCTACGTCAATGATTTTGTCTTGGGACAGCGACAATACCGAGTTTATGTCCAGGCAGACGGCGACTTTCGCTCCAGTCCCCAGGATATTCAAAAACTCTACGTCAGTTCCAATAGCGGACAGCTAATTCCTTTAGGTAGCCTAGTACAGCTCAAAGAATTCACGGGTCCTCAAACAATCACCCACTATAATCTATTCCGCGCAATCAAAATTCAAGGCTCTCCCGCACCTGGCTATAGTACGGGACAGGCAATTCAGGCGATGGAAGAAGTCGCAGCGGAAATATTACCTGCCAGCCTCGGCTACGAATGGACGGGCACGGCGCTCGAAGAAAAATCCGCAGGAGGACAGGCGGGGCTGATCTTTGGCTTGGGCTTACTGATGGCATTTCTGGTCTTGGCTGCTCAATATGAGAGCTATATCGACCCGATTATTATTATGCTGACCGTGCCCTTGGCAGTCTTGGGGGCGATCGCCGCAATTTGGTTACGTGCGAATCTTCTCCAGGCTGGCAGCATTTGGCCCGTAATCAACAATGATATTTACGTTCAGGTTGGTTTGGTAATGTTAATTGGACTTGCCAGCAAAAACGCGATTTTAATTGTCGAATATGCTAATCAGCTTAAAGAACAGGGTTTAAATACTGTCAAAGCTGCAATCAAGGCAGGACAAGAGCGTTTTCGTCCTATTTTGATGACCGCAATTTCTAGTTTGGTTGGCTTTTATCCTCTGGTGGTTGCTACTGGTGCTGGTGCTTCTAGTCGTTGGTCCCTGGGGACGGCGGTATTTGGCGGGATGCTCTTTGCGACAGCTTTAACGCTATTTTTAGTTCCCTCTCTATATATCATTATTAAGGGTCTAGAATCTTTAATTAGTAAAGATAAAAGTGACAAAGGTGGAAATAATAATAATGGCAAGCATCGCAGTAATGGCAAAGTTCAAGTTAGAGAAAATTCAGAGGCAGAATTAGCTGCTAACTACAATATCAATCTCAATAAAAACAATACTCAAACAACCTAGAACTATCTTTGCTTAACTATCTCTGTAAAAAAGCGATCGCTTATGACAGTCAAGATCTAAAATTTAGTTAAGTATTTCATCGATCTATCAATGACTCAAGCTTTACTTTGTCATCTCCTCGTTGGCTTACCAGGTAGTGGTAAATCAACTTTTGCTCAGCAGCTTCATCGGCAAATACCTAATTCGGTAATTATTTCTACCGACGCTATTCGGTTGAGGCTGTACGGAGATGAGAAAATTCAAGGGAAATGGAGTCAGATTGAACAAGAAGCCATAGAACAGGCTAGATTAGCTATAAAGTACGAGCAAACTGCTATTTATGATGCTACTAACGTGCAGTTAGCCTGGAGGAATTCTTTTTTAGATAAAGTTAGTGACCTTAATTCTGAGTGGATTGCCTGGTGGATTAAAACTCCCGTGAATGTCTGTAAATACAGAAACAAACGGCGATCGCGCCACGTCCCAAATGATGTGATTAACACTTACTATGACGACTTACGGCAGTCTCCGCCCACGGTAGATGAAGGTTTTTTAGCTGTTAAAGAAATTGAACCTTGCTAGATAACAACTCAAATTGAAAATATAGTCGTTTTAATTAATTTTTGTACTTTCTGAGTTATCTGTTTCAGGCGAATTGGGATTGGGGACTAGGAATTAGGGAATAATTTGTTCGCAATCAATTTCGACAATTCTGATTTGAAGTTGCTATTCCCTTGCAGACATAACCTCTTATTTGGCATTTTTTTCCTGAAATATTTCCCTAACTTCCTGCCAAAGTTCTTTCAGCAACTCTTTTACCTGTTTTTCTTTTCTGGCTACTGCACCACCAGCAGAACCCAGTTTCTCTTCAAATTCTGCTCTTTTACGTTTGGCAGGTTCGGTAAAAACTTCTGGATCTTCTTTAGCTTTGTCATACCAAGCTTTGGCATCGTCTAAATATTTACCTACTTCTCCATACTGCTCTCCGTAACGATTAGCTAAGTTAGCCTGTAGGACGGCAGTTTGAGCTTTTAATCGAGCATAGTGTTTCTGCAGAATGGCAAACTCATCGCTGGTGCTGATATTCAGAATAGCTTCAGAGATCGCCTCTTTAACCTTATCGGGTTGAGCATCACTCTCTAGTTTAACCTGCGATAATGCCTCATCTATCTCTGACTGTAGCTTTTGTTCGTCTTCTACAACCTGAGCCTCTAGGGTAATGATTTCTGATTGAGCATCGGCGATTTTTTGTCTTCTTGCTTCACTGATACCATCGACTACGCCTTGAATTGAGGCATTTACTTCTTCTTTGAGTTCGCCACCAGATTCTTTAACCGTCTCTGTAACCGCAGCGATCGCATCTCGGACTAAGGTAGCTATTTCTGTTCTGCCAGATTTAACTTCCACAGCAGCTTCAGCAACAGCTTGTTTAATGATTTCGCGAATTTTTTCAGCCTTTAAAGTCCCAGTCTCTTTTGCTTTTTGCAAATCGGCAACGATTCTTTCTTGTTTAGAGTCTGACATAATTTTCTAACCCCTACTATCGTCATAATTAACTAATGCTTTAATTTCATCATAGAATTTGCGTCCTAGTTTTCGCACCATACTAAGGGTAGAAAAAACCACACTATCAACTAAATTTTTGGCGCAAACTAGCATTAATTATTTAAGTAAAAGATAAAAGCAATTGTTCTTCTATTAATGCAAGAGATGCCATGAGCGTGCCGCTCACAACCCAGCAATGAAAAATGGTAGCCTTCAAATGAGACTAAACAGAG
>JBCBEA010000082.1:0-10849 GCA_038529195.1 Cyanobacteria bacterium J06600_6 | reverse complement strand
CTAAGCTTCAATTGTTACCTTGCCGACGGGGCGAGCTACACAGGTGAGAACATGACCATCTTCGCAATCTACATCGTCGTCATAGACTACTTCACCATCGATTTTTTTGACTTTACAGGCTCCGCAGGCACCCATACGGCAGCCAAAAGGTAAATCTGCACCTTCCGCTTCGGCAACATCAAGAATACATTCTTCGCCGTCACAGGCTATTTCTTGACCTGACTTGGCTAAAACAACCATCGGACTTGATGATCCAGAACTTGGTGCGGATTTAGGAACGGGCACAGGTTCGGGAGTTGGTGCAGGAGCGGATTCGGGGGGCGTGACAATAGAAGTCGGAGGAATCTGTGACGCTACAGGCTCGGGAGTTGGTGCAGCTTCTGGAACTGGAACTGGTGCAGATGTGGGAACTGATGCGGTCGGCTGAATAATGGATGTGCGATCGCCTGTGGGAACAGTGGGAGTAGCTTCTTTTTGCTTCTTTTTCTTTTTCGCTCCTCCAAAACTTTCCTCATAGTAGTTATCCATCGGGAAGTCAATCTTTTGCAGCAGTTCTTTGGTTGCTTCCATAAAAGGATTGGGACCACAAACATAGACGGTGCGGTCTTTATAGTCAGGAGCGATCGCTGGCAAAATAGTTTCATTGATGCGACCTGTATAGCCATACCAAGGTTGACCGGGGACGGGACGAGTTACGGTAATCGCGAGCTTAAAGTTTGGATATCGAGAGGTCATCATCTCTAATTCCTGACGAAAGATAATATCTTCAGGGCTGCGGGCGCTATGCAGAAAGACAATATCGACTTGAGATACAGTATCGCAAAGCCAGCGAGACATCGACATCATTGGCGTAATTCCGCTGCCTGCCGAGATAAAGAATAGTTTCGCCGAGGGATTAGCAAAGTTGGTAAATTTGCCTACTGGTGCATTGACTTCAATCTGGCTCCCTACTTTCAGATTGTCGTGTAGCCAGTTACTTACTAACCCCGGAGGAGCGCTAGGCTCATCGGCAGGGGCGGGAACGCGTTTAACAGTAATCTCAATCGTATGGGGTCGAGAAGGGGTAGAAGAAATAGAGTAGGAGCGTTTGACAGCCTTACCGTCGATGTCTAGGTTGAGGGTCAAAAACTGCCCAGGCTGATAGTCAAATTTTACAGGTGGTTCGGCAACGAAAGTAAAGGTTTTGACATCCACAGTTTCGTCAATAATCTGAATGCAATTTACCTGCTTTGTTCCCTGAGTCCAGGTTTCTAGACTTGCAGTATCAATACTCGCCAAAGGCATATACTGTTCGGGGGTCAAGAACTGAGGCGCAAATTCTGTTTCTTGCCCAGCAATTTCTTTAACCCACAGCAAATGATTTCCCAAAGCGATCGTATCGGAAGGCTTGAGCGGGTATTCCTCGTTAAGTTGAGCATCTTTGTTATTGACCTTTGAGCCGTTTCTGCTGCCCAGATCGCAATAAAAGTAGCTACCATTACGAAAGGCAATCTTACCGTGAGTACGGCTGGCAAGATTATCTTCGAGGACGATACAGCAACGGTTGTCGCGACCAACCAAACATTCTTGGTTAAGCTGATCTTCTGGAGCTAGCTGAACTGTTTTGGTTTCTTGCGGATTTCTAGTGTCAATAATAATAATTTCTGGCATTTTATCCTCTTTGATTAAAAGCTCTAGACTATAAGCTATTTAACTGCTAGCAGAAATAATTTCTGTAACATTTTTGTTTTTTTGCTGTGCTTGAGTAACTACAGATAGCAGTCGCTCGGGGGTCATGTTTTGGAAATCTGATTGTCCAGACATGCCGAGTAATTGGGAGATTACCGATGGTTGAGAAGATTTGCCCAGCAGGCTGTTTGCCGTATTTTTGACTAAATCATTTTGCAGTGGCTGCCGAAGAATTTGTTCTGCCTGAGCGATCGCTTTTTTTTGATTTAGCTGGTTTAACGCATAGAGACTAGCTGATTCGGTAATGGGGTTAGGTTCTTGTATTAACTCCAGTAGGGCATCATCTACTGCCTGTGCCGATAGGCGATCGCTATGCAGTCGGGTATTTGTGCCACCATCTTTAACTACTGTGGTCTGATTACTCGCACCATCAGGCATTAGCTCTTTAATTAGTCGAGGATTTAAACGCTGTTGCCACTGAGGATCGGCAGCAAAGACTTGGGCGATCGCATCTGTTGCCACAACTCCCGTTCTTTTGGCTAAATTCACCGCGTCGGGTTCGTCATTGAGCATTTCTAAGACAGCTAGTAAAGGAGTCACAATTAGCTGCTGTTTCGCGAGCAAGAGTTTTCGCAACAGCATAAACACGGGAGTATTACTGTGAGGAAAAAAGTTACTGATTACCTGATACCGCGAATTTTCTACCTGAAGCAGAGCTAAGAGTTTTTCGGCTTTGGGACGCAGGGAATCAAACAGTCCGCTCAGTACCTGAATATGTTCCTGTTTGTTGATGTTATATTCGGTTTTGAGACTGGCAATCTGCTTGGTTTTTGCTTCTACTGCCTGATGGACGGGGACGCCACTATCTACTAATTCCTGTAGCTGGGAAGCGATCGCTTCTTTATAGCTTTCGATCCGCAGGCGATCGACGGAAGTATAGTCAGGATTAACCAGAGTGGAATTATCAATCCCCAATTCAGTTAGCACTGCGTAATGTTCTTCTTCTGTTACTTCCAGCCTTTGGCGGATTGACTGTAATGATTTAAGACTGCTGTTTGCTTCAACATTGCCAGCCTGAAGAGACTCTTCTAGTACACCCTTATAAACCTGAATCCGATCTTGTTTGGTAACTTGAGGAACGACCTGCGCCAGTAAATCTAGCTCATCGGCTTTTAGATCGTCCAGGGTTCTACCACCTAGTATCTGAGTAAAGTCGATCGACAGTTTCTTAAGCTGGCGACGCAGTTTGTCCGCAAAGCTTTCTTTTTTGTATTGGTTTTGAGTCCTTCCCCAAGTTCTTACTAGCCAAAGGGTACTCAACAAAACCACTAGAGCATTAAAAATCATCTGCACGATAAACGGAAAGCGCAAAATTTCGGGGCGACCACCGTAAACATAGAAGAAATTAACCGCCAAAAAAGTCACAATTGTAAAAAAGCGATGGCGCACAATTTTAGAATCATAATTAGAATTTTGCTTTCTGACCACCGCACCGTAGGCTTTTTCCAGCTTACTAATTACCAAATAAAAGATGCCCGCTATTGACCCCAGAGTCAGAGGCGTAGCAATAAATTTAGGAATAGGAATTGGGTTGCCACCTAGATAAAAACCAGGATTAAAAATCTTGCTTACCTGACCAGCTTCGTGAGTCCAAGCCCCAGAAAAGTAGTACTCAAAATTGCCTGCGTAAAGAAAATAATAAATAAAATAGCCAAATACTAAACCTAGATAGCCATACTGCACCAAATTCCTGCCAGGCTTTTCAATCTGTTCCCAATATGCTTTTTCCGAATCAATATCCATACAGGGAGATTTACAGCTAATACAGGTGATCTTCTCCTTATTAGTCTCCTTGTCAAAAGTTCGGCACATCGATTGAGTAATCGTTTTTGGTGGAGCTTTCTGTGCTTCGCTGCCAAATAATCCTCTGGGTCCTGTCAAAACCATCTGTACCATGCCAAAGGGACATACGTAGTGGCACCAGGCACGACCGCCATAAAAGAGGTTCATCACAATTGCGGAGGCGATGGTAAACAGCAAAAACGCGCCAAATACAGGTCTGGCGGAATTGACGAAGAGGATTCGCATGTTTAAGCCGATAAAAAAGAGGAAAAATTGCAGATAGAGGTGATTTTCAATTAACCACTTGTTTTGGGAAATCTGCTTTTTTGGCTTCATGCCCAAAGCGCGAGGAATTTGGGACAAAAAATAGAGGGGACAAATTCGGCGCCAAAATTCATGTCCCAAGACAAAAATAATGCCAAATCCAGCAGGCACGATAAAACCCCAGAATATTCTTGCCCCCACTGCATAGGGAGTACCTGGCAAACACTTTCCCTGAAGTCGAATACAGGTTGTTGGATCTTGGGCGCGGTTGATTAATTCATCTTTAAGGGGGCTGAAAAAATTAGTATTAGGATCGGTGAGATATTGAGATACTGGATCGAAAAATAGAGACAGGATGAGCAGTAGCCAACCAACTACCAGGACATACCGAATGGCATGTGCTTTCTGTTCCGCAACTTTATTAAGCATCGAGATTATCAGGGTAATTACTTATCATGAGCGCTGGTGATTAAATATTACTATGTACTACTGTGGAAAATTATTCAGTACGAACTCAGAAGCAAAAAATTAAGAATTCCCTAATAAAGTGATGCTTAACTATCGGGTTGACTATCTATATTTGTGGGCAAATATACTCTTGACTCTCAAGCGGAAACTCTCATACAACGTAGGAATAAACTTTATCCTGAGAATTTAATGCTAGTTATTGGTTTGATGAGCGGGACTTCTGTTGATGGTATCGATGCTGCCTTAGTAGAAATAGCAGGGACAGAATTAGACCTACAGGTCAAACTTTTAAACAGCAAAACTTTTGCCTATCCTGAAAGCTTGAGAAAGGAAATTCTGGCAGTTTGCGCGGGAAAAGCGATAAACATAGCGGAATTAGCAGATTTAGATGATGCGATCGCCATAGAGTTTGCCAATGCTGCAGACCAAATCCAAACCCAAGATCTACAGGCAGAATTAATTGGTTCTCACGGTCAAACCGTCTACCATCGACCGCCAACTAAAAATAAATTAGGGTATAGTTCTCAACTTGGTAGGGGGGAATTAATTGCTCAACAAACGGGAATCAAAACGATTGACAATTTTCGCGCAGCAGACATAGCAGCAGCAGGAGAAGGCGCACCTCTGGTATCTAAAATCGATCTTTGTCTCCTGTCTCACTCAACCAAAGCGAGAGCGGTGCAAAATCTGGGTGGCATTGGTAACGTAACCTACTTACCGCCCAAGATTGCTGATGACTGGGAACGTAAAATATTCGGCTGGGATACGGGTCCTGCAAACGCCCTAATCGACATGGCGGTAGAGCGGATTAGTGACGGCACGAAAACTTATGACCACGATGGTCAGTGGGCAGCTCAAGGGACACCTAATCTAGAGTTAGTTGATCGCTGGCTCAAGCAAGATTTTTTTCATCAGCCACCGCCAAAATCTACCGGTCGAGAGCTGTTTAGTCAGGATTATCTTGATCGCTGTTGGCAAGATATGGATCGGGCTGAGTTAGGAGATTTTGATCGCCTATCAACTTTAACCGAGTTAACTGTAGCTTCAATTACCTCCAGCTATCGCCAGTTCTTGCCCCAGATGCCCGCAGAAATTTTACTCTGCGGAGGAGGCAGCAGAAATTCATACCTGAGACAACGCCTACAAGCTGAGTTAACATCGGCACATATTACGACAACAGACGAGATTGGTGTTGATGGCGACTTCAAAGAGGCGATCGCTTTTGCAGTATTAGCATATTGGCGAGTCAGGCTTATTCCTGGCAATTTACCCCAGGTGACAGGGGCGATTAAACCAGTACTGCTCGGGGATATTCATCCATATAACCCAACAAATTTTAGATCTCTCTAAAAATATCTTTGCCCAGGAATCGTTATCAAGAGCCAAATTGTATTAATGGCGTGGCTATTTATTATCAGATTGAAAGTTAAGAGGATTTAGTTGTGGCTCATAGTTTCCTAGTTGAAGCTAGTTACTGGAATATAACTGGTCATTGGCTTAAACCAAATGTAACGCCAATTCCCATTCAGGGTGGCATTAAAATTGCTTGGAAAAGAGCAAACTGGTTCAAGCTGACCACTAGTTTTACCTGTGATGACGAAGAGACCACAGAGATTGTCTACCAGTGCCGAGGCAATTTCAATCATGAAGAAAAATACTATACCTATGTTGCTCAACACAATCTTTTGGGCAATATAGAGGGTGAGGGTAGATTGGGAAATCATTCGATTATTCAGTACTACTGGTTCATGGGAACTGGCAGCAAGCAAAAAGGATTAGATACTTACACCTATGTAGATCAAAATACATACCATTTTACGAGCAGCATCTTAGATGGTCACAGCATTAAAAATACAGTTGAAGCAATTTTAAGTCGTTAATCCTAGCCAAATCAAATGTAGCCAGCGATCGCATTTCCTAACCCAGATGGTAGTCTCAATTAAATTTAGCCACTTAGTTCCCCCCGATAGAAGATGAACATAGATACTAATCAAGGTCGTTTACTTGCCAATCGCTATGAATTATCCGAACTTGTGGGTGAAGGGGCTATGGGTCAAGTTTATCGCGCTCAAGATACTGTCTTAGGTGGCGTGACGGTGGCGGTTAAGTTCTTAGCCCAGGCTCTTTTAAATGACAATATGCGCGATCGCTTTGAGAAAGAAGCAACTATTTCGGCTTTGTTGGGAGAAAAAAGTATTCATGTTGTCAGAGTCAAAGATTATGGTGTAGACGAACGTAACGCTCCCTTCTACGTCATGGAATTTTTGTCGGGAGAGAGTATTAATGATTTAATTTGCTATCAACCAGTTCCTCTCAAAAGATTTTTAACCCTTGCTCGTCACGTATGTCTGGGACTAGAGTCGGCCCATCAGGGAATTCATTTTAATGGCGAACTGTGTCGCATTATTCATCGAGATATCAAACCTAGCAATATTATTGTTTTACAAGATCCGACTTTGGGTGAAGTAGCCAAAATTTTAGATTTTGGAATTGCCAAACTAGTACAGCCTGATGCCAATCAAACTCAGTCTTTTATGGGAACTTTGGCATACTGCTCCCCCGAACAAATGGAGGGACAAGAGTTGGATAGCCGTTCTGATATTTATAGCCTGGGGGTGATGATGTATGAAATGCTCACCATGGACATGCCACTGTTACCGCAAAACTCTTCCTTTGGCGGTTGGTATCAGGCTCACCACAATTTTCAGCCTGAACCGTTTAGCGCGAGACTGAATCTGCCCTCAGAGCTACAAGATTTAGTTTTTCGCTGTCTAGAAAAAGAACGAGATTTACGACCTCAAAACGCACGGGAAATTTTCGATATTCTAGATGCAATCGAGCAGCAACATAATCTCGATGCCGATAACCATGGCGTCAATCTTGCTCCTACCCGACATCAAATAGACACCGATATTGATATCACTTCTGGTGCCAAATCTCCCTATGACGCAACTTTAAATGGCGTCGAGGGCGGAACGATTAATGCCGAGACTTCCGTGACGGAAATTTGTCTACAAACTCCTTGGCCCGCAGACAAACCCATCCGTAAAATTGTCTTTTCCCAGCTAGTCGACACTCATCTAGGCGAAACTCCCGTACTGTGCGTGATGCTTGAGCAGGAAGAGATTTATCAAAGAATTTCTGGCAAGCGCTACAACAAATTTTTATATCTCGCCAATCCTCACCCCACCCTACTTTGGATTACCCTCTTATATAGCCCTGAACATGGTGCAAAGTGGCTACCCTGTTATCTCGATCTAAAATCTCATAAAGGGCAGGAAATTGCTCGCGCGCTGGCAAATATAGGCAAATATCGTCTTCTTTTCTATGGCATGAACAACCCTCAACAATGTCAGCACATTACCACCTCTATTATTAATCCCCGCAATCGGGAAATGCTTCAGGAATGGGCAAATCTTAGTCAGGTGACCAGCAGCTTTGGGGATATTAAAATGTCTCGCAAGACTCTCAAACAAGAATTAGAAAAGCTCAAGGAGAAAATTATAGTCAAGGTTAAAGCATCTAACTCTACAGATGTTAACGCTAAATAGTTTTTTCTTATCTCCAGTGCTCAAATATGCTCAGATTTGAACTTTAGTTCTCCTGCCTGATTAACTAAACTCTGCTGCATAAATTCAGTACAGCGATTTTGTTCGTCGGTAACTATCACCTTTGCGAGATGTCCCTGGCTCATCACTTCTGCGCGATCGCGATATTCGTAAGCAATGATAATTAGAATGTCTCCAGGCTGGCATAATAAGGCTGCACCACCATTAGGACATATCTCTCCTGAACCTGCCGAACCAGCGATCGCATAGGTAGACCAACGTTTACCATTCGCAAGATTGATAACGTCTACTTCTTCTAGAGGCAAAATGCCGACCTTATTCATCAAGTCCTGGTCAATAGTGATGCTCCCGACGTAATTAACATTAGCTTCTGTAACTCTGACGCGATGAAGCTTTGCGTGCATTAATCTGATCTGGCTCATCAATTTTCTCTTAACCTGACATCTAATATGATAGTGCTTTAAGCAGGCTGACTAAGTATTAACTTTAATATCTAGCAAATATCTAGTAATCCCTTTATCAAGCGCTCGATTCCCAACTGAGCGGTAGATAACTCTAGGCTGCCGTAAGCAACTCGGAGGTAACAGCCTTGCATGCCAAAAGTGCTGCCAGGAATTACTGCTACTCGATAATTTTCAACTAGCTGTTTGACCAGTTCCAAATCGTCGATCTGACTGTTGACTTTCAAAAATAAGTAAAACGCGCCATCAGCAGGCACGATCGCACATATATCCTTGATTGACTCTAGCTGTTTGTTTACTACGGCACGGACTTTAGCAATTTTAGCTAGGTGCTGCTGACAGTAGTTTTTACCTACACTCAATGCCCCGACTGCTGCATATTGAGAAACTACTGGAGGACAAATTAGATTGGTATCCTGAACTTTCTTGACTGATAGCAAAAGGTGTTGAGGAATGACCATATAGCCAATCCGCCAGCTTGCAAAACCATAGGCTTTGGAAAGACTAAACAAAGAAATGGTGTGAGCTTCGCTATCGGCAAAACTAGCGGGGGAGGTGTGGAAAATACCATCATAAGTAAAGTATTCATATGCTTCGTCACTAATATGATAGATTCCGCGATCGCGACACAGGTCGTTAACAGCTTTGAGATCGGCTTGGGGATAAACTACTCCCGTGGGATTGTTCGGCGAAATAGTAACAATTGCTTTGGTTTTGTGAGTAATTGCTCTAGCGATCGCTTCTAAGTCTAGCTGATGGTTAGCGGTAGTATTGACTAAGATCGGCTGACAGTTTGCCATCGTCAGTGCCATCTCATGATTAAAGTAGTAGGGAATGTTGAGGATAATCTCATCCCCTGCTTGGGTAATAGCTAAAATCGCATTGAGAAACGCCATGTTGCTGCCTGCGGTGACAACGACAGCATTATGCTCTGAGATTTTAATTTGATTGTCTTCAGCTAATTTTTCGACAATCGCTGTAGTTAAGGGTTCAATACCTGTAACAGCCTGATATAGATGATTGCTAGGTTGAGCGAGAAAGGTTTGTAAAGAAGCGATCGCTTCTGGTGGGGGGGGATAGTTAACTACTCCCTGTCCCAGGGAAATTGTACCTGGGTTTTGGCGAATAAGTTCGCTGACAACAGGAATTAGAGGTAGCTGCACTCGCTCCATGCGTGAGCTAAAATTACTGCTGATTTTGGTCATTGAGGATATTTTTGTTTGTAACTTTTATTTACTTACCTAGATACATAAGCATACTGATTTTGGGCAATCTAACAGTAATCCTCACCAAATTACTAAGCTATGTTATCGTTCTCATTTCTCAATAATTGGAAACTAGGTGCAAAACTCAATCTAATTCTAATCGGAATTCTAGTTAGTGCGATCGCTTTGTGCGGTTTACTCCTATCAAAAATTCTCGAACATAAAATCGAGCAGGAAGTATCCGATAAGGCTTTTATCATGATTGAAACGATGAACTCGGTACGTAACTATACAAGTTCTCAAGTCAAGCCAGAGTTGGCAGAGCGATTGGCAACCGAAGCCTATTTTATTCCTGAAACTGTTCCTGCTTATTCCGCTAGAGAAGTTTTTGAAGGATTGCGCCAGCAGCCAGAATATGAAAGTTTCTTTTACAAGGAAGCAACTCTAAATCCTACTAATCCTAGAGATAAAGCAGATCGCTTTGAAACCGAAATTACTGAACAGTTCCGTCAAAATAAGCAGCTTAAGGAAAAAACAGGTTTTCGTAGTGATGAGAATGGGAAGTTTTATTATATTGCCCGTCCCCTAGAAATCAAAAAAGCGAGCTGTTTGGAATGTCACGATACTCCAGCGAAAGCGCCTGTAAATCTAGTTAGTACCTATGGTCAAGAAAACGGATTCGGTTGGAAAATGCACGAAGTTGTCGCTTCTCAGATTGTTTCCGTACCTGCAAGTAAAGTGTATGCAGCAGCCAACCGTTTGAAACTATCTGTTCTGGGAATTGTGGGAACTGTTTTCTTGCTGGCGATTATCTTAATCAATCTATTTTTGAAAAAATCGATTATCAAACCAATCAAAAAGATGGCAATGTTGTCTAGCGCAATTAGCACTGGCAATATGAATTTAGAGTTCAAGCATCTTAACAATGATGAAATTGGTACTCTAGCCAAATCTCTCAATCGTATGGTTAAAAGCCTCAAGATGGCCCTAGAAATGATTGAAGACGATGACGAAGACTTAGATTAATCGTAAATTTTGAGTCGAGTAGTTTGCAAGACTTTATCTCAAAGCATCTTCTTTAAACCTTTCTGCTAAAGTAGGATCTGATATTTTCTTTGCCAAAATTGTGACAAATTCTGTGCGAGTCAGGTTGGGTCTTTTTGCCAGAGTCTTTTTGCAAACTAGTTCGGCAATTGGTCCAATCTCATTGGCTAATAACTGACGACAAAACCGGACAAAACTTGGCTGTACAGGTAAAGAGTTGATTGGTATTTCTTCTTTGCCCAGATCGTCATCTTGACTTGTATTAGCTTCAAGACAAGAAACTTCACTCCAGATTTTCAGAAAGTTTCGATCTCTAACAATAATGCAC
>JBCBEA010000081.1:0-10931 GCA_038529195.1 Cyanobacteria bacterium J06600_6 | reverse complement strand
TATCAAAATGCTTACATTTAGCTCATTGTCTGAATGATTGAACAATTAGCGATCGCAATTCATAATTTCGAGCTGCTGATGGTCTTGGGTGCCTCGCTGACCTAAAATTGTTGAATTAAGAGAAGTTTTACTAGATTCAAGTTTCCCATCAATGCCACAGATCAAGATTTACGGATTACGCAACAATATAGAACCAAAGCGTTTTGCCCTATCCCATGCGATTCAGGCTGCCTTAAAATCAGCCATTGGTACTCCAGACCAGAAGAGATTTCAGCGATTCATTACTTTAGAGCCTGAGAACTTTATTTTCCCCAGCGATCGCACTGCTGACTATCTAATTATTGAAGTTGTGATGTTTGAAGGTCGCTCAGTAGAAACTAAGAAAAAGCTGATTTACGCTCTACAGCAAAAGATTACCGAAACTACCGACATCAAACCCCAGGATATAGAAATCACTCTGATCGAAACTCCTGCTGCAAACTGGGGTATAGGGGGTATGACTGGGGATGAATTAAATTGAGACCATTCGGTAGATATTTAGGCAACCCCTTAGATAAAAACCTTGCCATAAGTTAAGCTTCAATTTAAAAGCGGTCTTTCATTCCTCGCAGACGGGCAAAAACTCTAGCAGGCTCTTCAATTTTAGCGATCGCCTGCAGAGCAGGAGCATCCCAACGTAAAAAGGGATTGGTCTGTTTTTCTTCGGCTAATAAAGAAGGAATAGTTGCTAGTCCCTGGCTGCGAGACTGCTGCACCGAGCGATATCTAGCCTGAAGATTCTGATTATCGCCATCGACGCTCAAAGCAAACTTCAGATTGTTGAGAGTGTATTCATGAGCGCACCAAACGCGAGTTTTGTCGGGTAGCTGTCGTAACTGGGTCATCGAATTGAGCATTTGGGTGGGTGTACCCTCAAACAGACGACCACATCCTCCCGCAAAAATAGTATCGCCACAAAATAGTTCTCCTGTTCCTCCAGTTTTTAGAGGTGGAAAATAGTAGGCGATATGACCCAAAGTATGACCAGGAATAAAGAATACCTGGGCAGTGCGATCGCCGAATTCAACCGTATCACCCGACTTTAGATAAACCTGTTGATGGGGTATTCTGCCTCGATCCTCAGCACCACCATAAACACAGAGATCGGGAAATTGTTCTACTAACTGTTTGTTTCCACCAACATGATCTGAATGGTGATGAGTATTAAAGATGGCGATTAATTGAGCGTCAATTGAGCGCAGATAATCGATAACGGGTGCTGCTACTGCTGGATCTACAACCGCAGCAATTTTATGCTTGAGATCGGACAATACAAAAATATAGTTATCGGCTAAAACAGGAATACGTTTAATTTCCATATTGAGCATGAATTATGAGGATTATACTCTCGACGTTCGGAGCTGCTATATTCCATCATATTAGGGAAAGAGTTAAAGATTTCTGCTGTTACCAATTATTTTGCCGATTATGCTGAAGATAGTATTTTTAGGGGCTGCAACTCATTATGACTAATTTTAATGCCTGTCATTCAATCGCATTTTGCTTGAGCGACTCTGGGCTAAATAATGGCTTTTTATTATCTATTTTTATCTAGCAGCATGTTAAATAGTTCTTTTAAAATTATTTATTATTATTTTGTTCAAAATAAACCTTTCTACACAGCAATACTTTTAATTCTTAGTCTGTTAAGCACTGCCTGCAATATTATTGGCACAGTCTTGTTAATTCCGATATTTTCTATTTTAGTTGGTAGCCAAGCAAGCTTTTTTGACTATAGCAAAATAAAGTTTTTTGGTCGTTTATTGACGGAAGAAACTCTGCAGTCAAACCTATTATCTATCATTATTAGTCTTTCGATTATTATTTTAATCAAGAACATAGCTAACTATGGAAGCATGGTTATCGGCTTTAAGCATGCACAGAATATTGCTTATGATCTGAAAACTAAAGGACTAGATATACTTTGTAACGTTGACTTTTACTACTATCAACAACATAGATCTTCAGAAATATTAGCTAATCTAAATCGAGAAATAGACAAGGCATCACTGGCAATTAAAAGCCTGCAAAAGATATTAATTGTTACCGTAACAATAGTCCTGATTACCGTAATTTTGCTGGTTGTCTCTTGGCAGTTAACCTTAGCTGCGTTGATCGCTTTAGGCTGGATTATTTGGGTTAATAATTGGCTTAGATCTCAAGCAAGCAAGAGCAAAAATGCTTCAATCGGCATAAATCAGTCGTCTAATCGTCAAATCGTTGAGTTCTTGTCAGGAATTCGCTCAATTAAGAACATGGCGATGGAAGAAAAAGCATCTCAAGATATCGCCATGTCGATCGCCGAGAAAAATAAAAGACAGCTTCGGACTAAATTTATGTCTGCGGCGATCGAACCGATTACGGAAATGAGTGGGATGGCGACAATTTTAGCCTTAGCACTAGTTACTTACTACACTCAGACATCATCAACGATTCTTCCCTTGCTGCCGATCTACCTGGCTATTTTCTTAAGACTGTTGCCCTTTCTAAATCAGTTTAATCAGGCAAAACTACAGTACACTAGGACTCGCTCTAGCCTTGAGGTTGTCGCCAGCTTTCTAAATCCTCCTCATAAATCAATTTCTAGTTCTAAAGATCTCAGTTTGCTGAACCTCAAGGCACAGATTGAATTTAGAGCGGTAAGCTTTGCCTATCCTAATCATGGACAGATCATTCTAGACAACATAAACTTTGCTGTAGACCCAGGCAAAACGATCGCCTTAGTTGGTTTGACAGGGACGGGGAATTCACCCATCGCCGAGCTTTTAACCAGATTTTATCCTGCCGTTGACGGAAAAATTCTGCTTGACGGTCAAGCAATTGAATCATTTGAACCTCGTAGCCTGAGAAAAGCGATCGCCATAGTTAGTCGCGATACCTTTCTGTTTAATCGTTCCTTAGCTGATAATATTGCCTATGGTTTAGATGATGTAACTCGGCAAGACATTATAGCTGCTGCCAAACAAGCGCAAATCTATCACTTCATTGAGCATTTACCCGCAGGACTTTCTACCAAGGTTGGTGAAGGAGGCGTATTTTTATCCGATTTACAAAAGCAACAGATTAGTTTTGCCCGAGCTTTTTTGCGAAATCCGAAAATTGTAATCTTAGATGAACCATTTGCTCTAATAGATCGTAATTTGCTCGATCTCGAATCAATTCAGCAGACAATTCAAACTCTAACCGATCAATGTACCGCCGTAATTATTACCAAACAGCTAGATTTAGCTCAGATAGCGCAGCAAATAGTTCTCTTTAATCAGGGCAAAATTGTTGCCACGGGAACTCATCAAGAATTACTACAGCAGGGTGGCATATATCAGAGAATGTACTCAATGCAGTTTAAAACTAACCAGCAATCTCGCCAAATTAAGCTGGCACAAAAAATTGCTCGCAAGCTAGCTCAACAAAATAACGATTGCCTCTCCCAAGAAATTCGTCTCAACCTCAATACGCTGCTCAATTCTTTAGAATCACTCAGTCAAGGACTATTAGAAGATGAAGAACAAGATACAATCCTCGATAATTCATTTCAATCTGCCAAAGAGATGTTGGCAAGTCTAAAAGCTTACGAAAACAAGATTGAGCAGGGAAAAATTGATTAGCTATTTCTGGGCTAGCTCGATCAATGCCTTATCCGTCACACGACAGGTACGCCAGTCAGGTAATACTGTAGCTCCCATTTTTTGATAAAAAGCGATCGCACTTTCATTCCAATCAAGTACACTCCATTCTAATCTGCCTGCATTTCGCTCGATGACCAACTTTCCGAGATAGGTCAGCATTGCGGTGCCAATACCCTGACGGCGATACTCTGGTAAGACAAATAAATCTTCTAGATATATGCCTGGTTTGGTTAGGAAGGTTGAATAGTTAGAGAAAAAAAGAGCAAATCCTACAATTTTCTTCTCTACCTCAACGACAATCGCTTCTGCATAAATGAGATCGCCAAACAAATGGGATTCTAGCTGTTCGACTGTGCCCGTCACCTGGTGGGTTAGCTCCTCATATTCTGCTAGAGCTTTAATCAAATCAAAAATATAAGGTGTATCGGCTTTGATCGCCTGACGAATAGTAAAATCTGAAATCATTAAACTTTTTTACTAAGATATGGTCAGATTATTCTCCCAGAAATCTGTGAATGGTAGCTAAAACAAACAGTTTGAAATCTGTCTATTGTTTGAGTTATTTATTGAAAGCGTCGCCTACCATTACAAACATAGCTACTTTAGCTATATTCAAAAAATATTTATGTGTGGTGTGAAAATGAAATTAAAAATTACTATCCTCGCTGCCTTAGCTGCTGTTGCTTTTCCTCTAGCTGCTCAAGCGCAAGACACAAATAGCTACGAAAGCCTCAACGTTTCCTGTCAATCTGGCACAGAATGTGGCGATTTTGGCGTTAATTTCCAAGATGGTGAAAAAGTCGCTCAAACCAGAAGAACCAGAACTCGTCGTACTCGTCGTCGTGGCAGCGATTCTAAGATCTATGCTGGTGGCAATCTCGGTATATTCTTTCCTGGTGAAGATGGCTTAGATGCCGCTTTAGACCTCGGTGCTAAGGCAGGATATAAGTTCAGCGACTTGATTGCTGGAGAAATTGAAGGTATCGGTTTGTTTGGTGGTACAGAAGTAGATGACCTAGGCTATAACATTTTAGGTGTTGCTGCCAACGCAATCTTCACATATCCTTTTGGTGACGATGCGAAAAGCATCTATGCTTTTGGAGGACCTGGACTTGGATTTGCTCGTTTGGGTTTGACTGGCGATGTAGCTGACGATCTTGATGATGATGGTTTTGATACCAGCGAGACTGGTTTTCTTTTCCAAGTAAAGGGTGGTGTTGGTTATCCTGTTGCTGATAAAATTGATCTCTTTGGTCAAATTAGATATCTTTCCGTATCTATTGATGATGATTTTGATAATGATGCTGATGGCTTCAGTTTTGATGCAGGTGCAACTTTCAAATTCTAGTTTTGAGGTATAGACGGTTTCTATCTATGCTTTGATTGTTAAATCTAAAGAGGAGGTTCGAGTAAATCGAGTCTCCTTTTTTATTGTTTAATTAGTTTACTCAAACTACAAATACTTTTGGACTACTGACCAGCCTGTCCAGGATACATAGACTAGTCCAGCAAATAAGACGGCATTAGTGCCAATGTGAAGCGATCGCGCCCAAGGGTTACGAATATCGATCTGATTTGCACTCCAGGCGGACAGACAGGTCAATCCCACAACCAAAAGTCCGGCCCAGAGATGAGGAGAATGTCCCAGGCTGCCAAAATGACCCAGAGTCCCAACTACACCAATTGCTAGCAGCAATAACACTAAAAAAACTAGAATAACCCCACCAAAATAATGAGCGTTTCTCAGCCATTGGGGACGACCAATTCTTGCCACTCGTCCATAAAACATTAGGCTTCCCGAACACAAAAGCAATAGGTAAAATGCGATCGCTCCACCCATTGCCCAGGCAGCGATTCTCCAAAGCCAAATAAACGAAGGTAAATTCAAATTTGCTGACCTAGTATTGTTTGATACAGGTTTTATTTTAGTGTGATTAATTTATCAAAAGCAATGGGGTTATTATTTCTAACAACCCCAGGTAATTATCTTCAATATTTGTAAAAAAGCTTATTAGCAAGATCTAGCTCAAACAGCTATGTTCAAGGGAGACGCAGCTTCACTTTCTGCCAAAGAAGCCCCAGCTTGCTTTTCTACTAATTTCATTTCTGTACTTCTAGGCTGATCTTGATCCTGACAGCTTTTGCCTATATTCAACTTAGTACAGGGAATAGTATCAGACAAGATAGCGCTAGCCATCATTCCGCTATGAATTTCTAAAACGGCACTGCAGTGCGCCTCAAATACTAACCTCTGACCAGGGAATACAACTCTTTCAAAATACCAGTTAGGAATGTTAGTGATGCGGGCTACCTGAATCTGGCTGGTTGCGTTGACGTAAGTGCAAAGAATCTTGTTGCTTTCACCGTGGGGAAGATGATCTAATGTTTGGGACATAGCTATTGAAGAGTTGATTATTATGTGTTTTTTCTGATGTTTATAACCTAACATTCTTCGATCCCCATAAGCTGTAAAACTAGCTACCGATATATATTTAGATAATCTTTTGCTATTTGTTTCAACAGACCTCTTATTCTTAATAAAGATTTTATTTTTATCAAAAACTATCATTCTAACTGACACTAATTAAATAAATAAGAATTAATTAGTACAAATCACAATTTTCTCCTCGTAAAGACAATATTTTTCGAGGGTTTAGTATCTGACAATTAGAAAGATGTTTTGTCACTGGTTGATCCCAGCAGATAATATCGCTAAAGTTAAGTTATATGAAATTTATTATTTTCCTCAGCAGAAAATCTTCTGTCTGGTTAAGCAAACTCATAATAATTGCCAATAACAGCACATCACTCCTATGACTCAGCGAATTCTGTATGTTCGTCTACCGTGTAATCCCATCTTCCCTATCGGAGTAGTATATCTCTGCGATCACGTACACAAGTTATTTCCTGAGGTAGAACAGAAAATCTTCGATTTGGGTACAGTTCCTCCTTTAGACTTTGATCGCGCACTGGATCGGTGTGTTGATGAATTTAAGCCTTCCCTACTAGTATTCTCTTGGCGAGATATTCAAATTTATGCGCCTGTAGGTGGCAGAGGTGGAAACCCACTGCAGAATGCTTTTGAGTTTTACTACGCCAAAAATCCTTTGGTGCGGCTCAGAGGCGCCTTGGGGGGATTAAAGGTAGCTACTGCCTACTACGGTGAATTATGGCGCAATAACGGCTTGATTAAGCGCGGTTTAGCAAGAGCCAAGCAATATCGTCCCGAAGCCCGTGTGGTTGTTGGTGGTGGCGCAGTAAGTGTATTCTATGAACAGCTTAAGGAGTCTTTACCCAAAGACACTATTGTGTCGGTAGGAGAAGGAGAGCAGCTACTAACTAAAATTCTTAATAATCAAGAGTTTCGCGATGAGCGTTGCTATGTGGTGGGTGAAAACCAGATTCGGGAAAAGCTAATTCATGAATGGCCCACGCCGATTGAAAAAAGCGCCTGTGATTATGACTACATTGCGACAGTCTGGTCAGAATTTAATTATTATCTTCAAGACAACGATTTTTACATTGGTGTTCAGACAAAAAGAGGTTGCCCTCACAACTGTTGCTACTGTATCTATACCGTAGTTGAGGGTAAGCAGGTGAGAATTAATCCTGCTGATGAGGTGGTTAAAGAAATGCGTCAGCTTTACGATCGCGGTATTCGTAATTTCTGGTTTACTGATGCTCAGTTTATCCCCGCCAAAAAATATATCCCCGATGCAATCGAACTATTGCAGAAAATTGTAGATTCAGGAATGGAGGATATCCACTGGGCTGCATATATTCGCGCCGACAATGTTACTCCCGAGCTGGCTGACCTGATGGTCAAAACTGGGATGAACTACTTTGAGATTGGAATTACCAGTGGTTCCCAAGAACTGGTTCGCAAGATGAGAATGGGATACAATCTGCGTACTGTATTGCAAAATTGTCGAGATTTGAAAGCAGCCGGTTTTAATGATGTGGTGTCGGTGAACTATTCGTTTAATGTAATTGATGAAACCGAAGCAACGATCAGACAAACTATTGCCTATCATCGTGAGCTAGAGTCAATCTTTGGACGAGATAAAGTCGAGCCAGCAATTTTCTTTATTGGTTTACAGCCTCATACCCACCTGGAAGAATATGCCTTTGAGCAGAAGGTGTTAAAGCCTGGATATAACCCGATGAGCTTAATGCCCTGGACTGCAAAAAAACTGCTGTGGAATCCTGAGCCGTTTGGTTCTTTCTTCGGAGAAGTTTGTCTCCAAGCCTGGAAGCAGAATCCTAACGATTTTGGTCGTGAGGTAATACAAATTCTTGAAGATAAGTTAGGTAAAGCTCCTCTAGAAGAAGCGTTGACTGCTCCTGTAAAATCAGAAAAGCGGAAAATGACTGCTGTTTAAAAATCAACATAAATTAACCCCAGATGTGTAAAGCACACATCAAAATTTAATAAAATAACTATTCACTATGCTGAAAGGCTCGATATTACAAAGATTGGATGAAGCTCACTGTTATGGTAAGCAACCGCTAAATTTGGGCGTTTACTACAAAAACACTTTGGTTGCTCTTTGCCACGCTCTGGAAGATTTCATTCTAGATTCTAACAGTGCGCCTTTGATGGTGACGGCTTTTCAACGTGGTAAATGGTATTTAGAAGAAGCATACCGCTATCAGGATTTGGCAGGCAAGTCCGAGCATGTTGTGTTGATGGCAACTCCTGATTCGGGATTTGAAGACCATCCTACTAGCCAAAAAGAAAATGTCTCGTTAGTTCATTTAAAACCAGAAGATCCCGTAGCGGAAGAATGGCACTTGATGATTCTTTCTCCAACCTATACCGCAATGGTTTTGTGCCAGGAACTGTCTGATGAGGACTATGGCAATCAGAAGCCAAAGGAAGACCTGGAACGTAAATTTTATGGCTTTTGGACATTTGAACCTCAACTAGTTACAGAGACGGTTGAGCTGGCAATCGAGCATATGGAGAAGTACGACCCAGAATTGGCAAAGTCAATGAAGGCTAGAGTCGAGCGCATGACTGCGGAATCTGCTACCAGACAAAGAGATGACTTGGATGCTGTAGTTTCTCAAGTCGTTAAATATCTTCAGGACTCCCGTAAAACTCTCAATCAGCCAGAACAGATGGCTAACTTTAGAGGTTCTCAAGATTTGAGCGAGAATATTGCATCTAACGAAATGCAGGCATTCCTGCGCATGGCTCAATTAATAGACGCGACAGACGTTAGTAACCCGATGGCAGCATCAGAGGTTGCATCAATGGCAGAAGCAATGTCACAGCTTCTAGATCTGCCCGCTTGGCAGGCAAAAAGACTCTACTTGTCTGGTTTACTACACCGAGTTGGTTTGCCCGACGTAACTAGAGAAAAAAATATGCAGTCTGCAGCCCAGAAACAGGCTCTCGAAAGCAAAGCTATTCCTAAGGCATCAGTCTTGCGAGTGATGCCTCAGCTTGAGGCAGTGTCTAAGATTCTTGTCCATCAAAGAGAAGCCTGGGATGGCTCAGGAATTCCGGCTGGTTTGGCTTATGATGCTATTCCCCTGGAGTCTCGCATAATTTGTCTGCTGGCGGACTTTCAGCAAAAACTAAAGGCTTACAAGCAGTATTCAAAAGATAATGATAACCCTTTGGCAAAAGCTCTAGCTGACTGCCAGGCACTCGCTGGGAAGCGATACGATCCAAAACTGCTAGATGCTCTTTCGCTGTTGGTAATGGGTATGCAGCAGGGTATGACTTTACAGGCTTATCAACCAAAAATTGCCACTGGTATGTGGTTGGCAAATTCGGAAAAGGTTAATCGTAGTAAAACTGTTGCCCCCGAATCATAGTTGAGCAGTATTGTTCGCCGTTAGCAGCCTCATCCTTGTCAATTTAAATAACTCTATAAGTAAATACATGACCCTAGATACAGTTCGCGCAGGGCAAGAAAAGCATTTTCCTGGAATAGATCTTGAAGATGAAGACCTAACCAACTGCCAGTTAGAAAAGATAAATTTGGCGGGGGCTAACTTGGTCGGCACAGATTTTTCTGGCTCTAATCTAAAAGGAGCAAGATTAGACGGGGCTAACCTGCTCGGCGCCAATTTAAAACTAACCGATCTGCGAGCTAACCTGCTTGGTGCAAATTTAATGCAGGCAGATTTAAGTAATGCTGACTTACGAGGGAGCAATTTAAGAGGTGCGAACTTGATGGGCGCCAAACTGACTCAGGCTTCTCTTTCAGGGGCATTTTTGAGCGGCGCGAATTTGACAGGTGTCAATCTTAAAGGTGTAGATCTCAGGGGCACAGATTTGCGGGGGGTAAATCTTAATAGCGCCAACCTTAAGGGCGCAAATTTATCTCAGGCGGATCTTCAGGGTGCAAACCTCAGTGAAACTAATCTTGAGGAAGCGGATCTTAGAGGTGCGAATTTGGCAGGTGCGAATTTAGTTAGTGCAAACTTACTCGTTGCGGAACTAGACGGCAGTAACCTTGATGGCGCAAATATGGAGCGTGCCTGCGTTTTGGGTACAGCGATCGCTAAATAAGCAAGATCATCAAAAAGGTTGGGCAAACTACGCCGTAGATATTTTTGGCGAGATTATTAAAAAATGATAAAGTTTGGCTAATGGCTGTACCAATTAGGAACGCAAAATTACAGTCAAATCAAAGCTAGTTGTGCATCAGAGCAATTTCATCAGCGGTTAAAAATGTAATACTCAATCGACTGAGAATTATTTGTTCGAGTTGAATTAGCACCAGGCGAGATTTTACTATGCGTCTACAAAACGGTTAACAGCTTACAGTATTCGACTTAATCATCAGTAATTAATCAAGCATGAATCACTACGACGTAATTATTATCGGTGCGGGTGCAGGAGGTGGAACTGTCGCCTATTCACTGGCTCCGACAGGAAAACGTATTCTAATCATCGAGCGTGGCGGGTATCTTCCCAAAGAAGATGATAACTGGAACCCTGATGCTATTTTTCAGCAAAGAAAATATCAGGTTAACGAGCAGTGGTTAGATCGTGATGATAACAGCTTTAAACCCCAGGCTTTTTACCAGGTAGGTGGTAATACTAAAGTTTACGGCGCAGCCTTACAGAGAATGCGAGCCGAGGACTTTGGCGAACTGAAACATCACGAGGGAGTTTCTCCTGCTTGGGAACTAAGCTACGAAGATCTGGAACCGTACTACACCCGCGCGGAGAGTATCTTTAAAGTTCATGGTAATAAGGGGGAAGACATTGGTGACAAGTTAAGAAAATGTACGAGTTGTCAA
>JBCBEA010000080.1:0-11040 GCA_038529195.1 Cyanobacteria bacterium J06600_6 | reverse complement strand
ACCTATTTACTAGTGAGTGTTTAGTATTTATTACCTGTCAATTATCAATTATCAATTATCAATTTACAAAGCCCACTTGCAGGTCAATCTCAGCAGCAAACGAAAAAACAAATCGATCGCAAAACCAATCAAACCCAAGACAATTAGACAGGCAAAGATTTCATCTGTTTTCAGAAATTTTTGGGCTAAAAGAATTCTTTTTCCTAAACCCTCTGTAGCAGCTAGCAGTTCAGCAACTACAACTAAATTCCAAGAGGCTGCCATATTGACGCGAAAGGTATCAATAACGCGAGGCACAATATAAGGTGATATTACTTGGGACAATACCTGCCAGCGGTTGCCACCCAAAGTATAGGTTGTCTCGATTAGATCTCGTGGGACAAACTTAACGCTATCCATAATCATCAGCAGATTAAAAAATACCGTCCCAATAAAGATTAGGGCAATCTTAGGCGCTTCATCAATACCAAGGTAGATAATTAGTAGGGGAATAAAAGCAGGTGCGGGCATGTAGCGCACAATCCCCACAATTGGCTCAAACAAAGCTCGAACGCTGGCAAAAGTCCCCATCATAATTCCCAGGGGAACAGCTACTACTGCTGAAATTAGAAAACCCAGGGTGACTCTCATAAAGCTAGAGCCTATATCTTTACTTAAGTATCCTTTCGACCACAAGTTTCCTAAAGCTTCGATTACATTTTGAGGGGAAGGTAAAAAGATTGGCTCTATACCTCCATATTGACTAATCAAAACCCACATTAAGATGGGAAAAACTATTGAGATAGCAAACAGTAACCAGGATAAAGATTGCGGAATATCTTCAGCAATACGCCAAAAACCGATAGATTTAGAACTGGATTTAGTGAGCCTAGATTCTAAAGATTTAGGCTGTTTTATATCGACCATTTTTGAGCGCCTACTACTTGCTGATTACTGTTTACTGTTTACTGTTTACTGATTACTTTGCCTGCTCGCTATAGGCTTTGACAAAGCGATCGTCAAATATTGTGGTTAGATCTGGAGCTTCGGGAATAAAGCCAACGTCCACCATGAATTTAGCCATTTTTGGAGCAGCAAAAGACATATGTTTCATATTGTCTCCCTCACTAAAAGCTTCTAGATTTTCTTCAAACGTAAATATCTTTGTTCCTTCTTTAAATAGTTCTAATTCCTCCACCGTTACATTTGCTCTAGCTGCCATAATTTCATCAGCTTTGGCAGGATTCTGCTCCATAAAATCTAAAGTATCAAACCAAGAATTAATTAACCCTTGAACCTGATCGGGCTGTTCGTCAATTAGCTTTTGACTTACTACTAATAAGTCGGGAATCAAACCAGGAAACTCTGCCGAAGAAATCAATTCTTTTGAACCTTCTCTTTTCAATGCCGTCAGCCAAAATGGGGGAAAAGCCCCAACTGCATCAACTTGACCTGAAGCAAAAGCAGCAGCAGCAGCACCAGTTTCTAAGGGTACAATTTGTACGTCGTCTCGTTTCATGCCTTTAGATTCTAATGCCTGGGTTAGCAAGAAATCGTCTACTACTCCTTCTTCTACCGCAACTTTTTTGCCTTTTAAATCTTCAATAGTATTAATATCTTTAGTGACAATAATCTTGTCATTGCCTGCGGAGTTATCATTTACTAAAACTGCTACTTGACCATTAATAGAATCTCCTGCAAAAGAAATAGTATCGTTGAGAGTTTGACAATTACCGTCCAGTTCTCCCGCAGCAAAAGCATTCATAGATTCGAGATAACCATCGAACCATTTTAATTCAACGTTGACATTATTTTTAGCAAAAATACCTTCTTGTTCGGCGATCGCCCAGGGCCACCAGCCAGCCCAATTACTATAGCCAATCACGATCGCTTCGGATGGCGGAGTATCTGCACCACCTATGGCAGGATCGACTGCATCTGTTGCTTCAGGTGTTTGAGAACAGCTAATAGTTAAAATCAAACTAACAAAAAATATGCTGATTCTTGAAACTATACTGTTATTTCTGATTCTCATAATTATCTGACTGAAAATAAAAGTGTAAATTAGGGTGTGAGAGAATATTCAACTCGTAAATGTATAAGACTATTTAAGTATTTTAATTAGCATAAGAATAGCTAGTTTCTGACTCATTACTAGCGACTCTACTCAGTAGCCAATCAAACCAAATATCCAAACCTTTTTCTGTTTTAGAAGATACAGAAATAATAGTTGCCTTAGAATTCATTTGCCGTACATTAGCAATAATTTTATTCAGATCGACATCTAAATAAGGGGCTAAATCTGTCTTAGTAATTAACAAACAATCTGCTTCTTGAAACATAACTGGATATTTCAAAGGCTTATCTTCTCCTTCCGTCACGCTTAACAAAGCGACTTTGGCATGTTCTCCCACCTCAAACTCTGCAGGACAGACCAAATTCCCGACGTTCTCAACTAAAACCAGGTCGAGATCTTCAGGATTGCATTGATGCTGTAGGGTGTGAATTCCCCCAGCCACCATTTTGGAATCCAAATGACAAGAGCGCCCCGTATTAATCGGAATTACAGGTACGCCATATTTCCTTAGACGATCCGCATCCAATTCAGTGGTCATATCTCCTTCAATGACCGCCATGCTTAATTTGGTTTGTAAAGCAGCTAAAGTCTTTTCTAACAGGACGGTTTTTCCCGCCCCTGGACTACTCATCAGATTGAGACAGGTAATCCCCCAGCGATCAAAATGTTCGCGGTTATGGTTTGCCCCTTCCTGGTTGGCGTGGAGTAGATTTAGTTCGATCGCTGCGTCAAATGTTTGGTGCATAATTTTTTCAATGGACAATGGACAATTAACAATTAACAATGGAATCGCTTGCTGAATATTCAATGCGATCAATTTTTAGTTCTCGACCAGAGCGAATATCATCCATAGGCGATCTACAGTCGGGACAGCTATATTGCAGACCAATTTCCGGACTATATTCTTGTTGGCAACTATGACAAAAAGCGACTAGAGGAATATCTTTAATTGCTAGTTCGACTCCCTCTAAAAAGGTGTTGCGAGTCTGAACTTCAAAAGCAAACTGCAAACTAATTGGTTCAACACAGGTAAACCTACCAACTACCAGATGAATCTTCTCAATTTTGGGCTGTTCGGGTTGAGCTTGATACCAATCTTTAACCGATAAGATTAAAGCCTTGGTCATATCGGTTTCGTGCATAACTTTAAAGGGATAAGGGATGAATTAACTCCAAGGTTCGTCTACGACCTGTTCCTCTTCGTGAACATAGTCAGGCTTTTCCGTACGGGGTAGCTGTCCCGATACCACCAGATGCGCCATCGTGTCGCAAATCACGCGAGTCGCCATTAGAGAAGTCATATCGCTAACGTCATAGGGTGGAGAAACCTCTACTAGTTCTATTCCACAGACTTTTGTTTCCTGCACGATTCTTTTGAGCAAATATAAAGCCTCCCGTGGCAATAAACCGCCAGGTTCGGGCCAGCCTGTACCAGGGACAAAACCCGCATCAATGCAGTCAATATCAAAACTAATCCAAACGCAGTCTGTACCGTCTGTGGCTCGCTCGATCGCAAAATCAGCAGCAGCATCTAAACCCATTTCGGTAATATCAGTCACGGTCAAAATATTAGTAGCCCTTTCACGACAGACCTTGACTCCAGGGCGAGGTACTTGCCAGCCACCAATGCCCAGTTGAACCAAGTTTTTGGCAGGTGCATTTGCCATATTCGTCGCGTGAAACCAAGGACAGGTGTGCATTCTTTCATCTAGGTCTGTCTCTTGAGTGTCCACATGGCGATCAAAGTGAATAATTCCCACCTTTTTGTCTCCCAAATGGCGACAAACTCCCCTCACTGTGGGAAACCCAATCGAGTGATCTCCACCCAAAATAATCGGAAATGCTCCCGATTTAAAGACATGCGCCACACCTTTAGAAATCTGGTCAAAAGACTTCTCGTTATTCGCAGGAATCGTAAATATATCTCCCACATCACAGAGGGTAATCTGTTCCCGTAAATCTACTCCCAGCTCAAAGTTATAGGGGGTATATAATGCCGAAATTCGGCGAATACCTTGAGGTCCAAAACGAGTACCAGGGCGGTAGGTAGTCCCCGAGTCATGGGGAACGCCAACAATCGCCACATCATAATTGCCGACCTGATTGACATCCTCTAAATAGGGCGCTTTCAAAAAGGTATTAATCCCTGCATAGTGGGGTAATTCCCCTCGTGAAAAGGTAGAGATAGTCCTGTCATTAATACTGGACGCTGCTTCTAAACCAAATTCCAAACCTTTATCTACTTCCTGTTGCCAGCCTGTCAGGGGTAGCTGGCGTTCTTTCTCCAAAGCTCTTTGCGCTTCGCTATCAGGTGGCTGAAATGGAGACTGTTCGCTCATCAGATTATTCCTCTGCAATTTGTCTACAAATGCAAAAAACCCAAGAAGATCTAGTCCCTATACTCAAGGGTAGAATCCTCCCGGGCTTTTATCCCGCCGTGGAACTGCTCAATTGTTGTTATTTTGAGCAGCCTGCTTCTCTCGGACCAGCACCTATCCGTGTTGTTTTAGGTCGGAACCCTAGAAGCCATCTTTAATATTTCTTACATGGCTAATTTATCTGTTTGTCATCGAGGAAAATGTATAAATTGCTACTTTGAATATTAATTTATGTTATTTAGATAACAATATTTAGTAAAAATAATAATTTGTGTTTAATTACTGCTTAATTCGGCTGTTTTGCTATTTACAAAATAAGGAAGTTCTGCTGTAGCCTTTGGAAACTTGAGGAAATAAATAAAAATAGGAATGGCTAAAAGAATATTAATTAAGCCGTACCATAAATATTGATGGGTAATATTAAGACTCTCCACTGTACTGGGAGAAAAGCGTTCGAATAACAGATTCACAAAAGCGATCGCATTATTCATTCCATGTAAAATTATCGGCACGATTAAGTTTTTAGTTTTGATATAAAGCAAGGCGATAAAAATGCTGCCAACTGCTCGGCTAAACCAGAATATATCGGCATGAATTGCCCCAAACAATAGAGAAGATAAAATTACCGACCAGAATGCACCCCATTTAACTGCCCAGCGATGCATAAATACACCTCTAAAGATAAACTCTTCGGTAACTGGTGCGACTACGACTAAAACTATCAGTAGCAAAAAATATTGAGCTATCTGGAAGATGAAGCCAGAAGAACTATAGTTTGAACCATCTTTTAAGGTATTAAGAGAAGATTGAATTAGTTCTGGATTGATAAGATTTACAGAATAATATTCTAAATATCGCACGCCAGAACTTAAAGTTTGTTCGCCATAAAAAACTATAAATAATATAGTCCAAGGAATATTGTTGAAATTTAGGCTACCAACTATCTGTTTGACATCGACTCCACAATATCTGAGTCGGTAGATAATAACCCAGCAAATAGAGCAAAAGACAACGATATGAAGGATATTGCTAGGGAAAGAAAATGGCTTGACTAATTCATCTATTGAACCAACAAAAAGCAACCCAAATATCGGAATTACCGTTGATAAAAGAATAAAATCGACAAAAATATATCTGGCTCTAAATTTCTCGAACTGCGTAAGCATAAAGCTATCTATTGAAATCGGGATGATTTTATTCTAGGTTTGCTTTTATTACTTCAACTGTGATCCTCTAACCTCCGCTAGATTGACAGCAAAAAAGAGACGTTTAATAACGCCTCCTAAATTACGATCGCCTGTTACCACGATCTAGATTTCATTTTTAGCCAACATCTGAATCAATCGGGGAATACCAGGATCGAAACCCGCTAAATCCCAAGAGTTTTTATCCTTTGGATCGACTAGGGTAATGTTGTAGGGTGCAAGAGTGACATATACCGCTTTGGCATTAGGATTAACCTGACGACGGTATTCTTTTAAGGCTTGTGCGGGATGTTTTCTACCTGCCCAACTCTCATTATCCGTCCAGAAACAAATCACGTCGGCTTTGAACTTCTGCTTAATTGCCCAGTCGTAGGCAACTGAGGCATCTGTACCACCAAAGTTTTGATTACTGGCTTTTTTGAGTGCCGAACGGAAAGAATCGCGCTTGCTAATGCCCAGATCGATAAATTTAGTTGAGAATCCGCGAATAGCATAGTTTTTCTCGGCTTTTGCTGTAACTAGCGCCATAGTTGTGGCAATTTCACAGCAGCTTAGACCAACGGAATCGACTACGCCATAGGACATTGAACCAGAAATATCAACCGCATGAAGAAACACCTTGTTAGTCGGTTTAACCACTGTAAAAGATAGTTCCAGCGCCTTTTCTAAGATATCGACAATTCGAGGTACGGGAGTCCAGGTTTTTTTACTGCGTCCAATTTTGCCCCCACTGGCATAGGTTTTTAGAGCTTTTAAGACATCAATCGGATGAATTCGCGCTCTACGCAAGTATCCTTGGTTATTTAATAACTCTTCAACGCGATCGCAGTTACTCGTAGCATCAGCTCGCAATACACCTAACTGAGTCAAAGAACCTAAATTACGCAATAGCGCACCGATAGGCATAGTTTCAAATAACAATTGCCATGCTTGACGATCCATATTGCCCACAGGAGCAGCCATTTCATGAGTTAATCTACCTTCAGAAATTGCTCTATGAGTTTCTTCTGGATGACGTTTTAACCATTCATACCACCAGATTTGCTTGGTAGCGTCTGAAGGAATCGCTTCAGGTAATTCTGTCCAACCATTAACCACCCAGTCGTACAGGCGATCGTGTTCTGGGGTAATTGGCTTGACGTGAAATAGTCTCAAAGCATCGCGATTAGTAAAGCCGTGACGTTGTTGGTATTTTAAGAGCTGATATGCCAAACCTTTAACATCTTCTCTGGCTAGCCAAGCTGTACCCACCTGCTTAATAACCTTACCAAAGCCACGCATGGACTTAGTGTAGTTCAACCATTCATAAAAATGACTACCAGTGCGCACAACTTGGGGGAAAATCTCAATAAACGCTTGCTTCGCGGCGGGAGTATCACCCATAGACAGTAAGACTAAAGCTAAAATTGGCGCACTGTTATTAATAGATCGATCGTCCGTCACTGGCGTAAACAATCTCCTCCGCTACTCGACGAGCATCTGTAGCTACAGCTTGTTTGACAGTCTTAGCAAAATCATCGGTCAATTCTCGCTTATTAGCGTAATAAGTACTTTGCGCCGTACCGATTAATAGACAGCGTTTCAGAGTCTGCCAAATACCCGCCTCGAACATATAGCCACCAGAGCGACCTTGATTCATTTCGGCTTCGCGTCCAGGAATAGCTTTATTTTGCGGGGTTTTATTTTTGTTGCTGAAAAATTTGTAATTCATTGTCTTCACAGCCCGTTAGGGCAAAATTAGATGTAATAGACACAACATCTATTTGCATCTATCAAATTGCTTAACGATCAAAATACTGATCGCTAAGACAGGGGATGGAGTAGGACTCGAACCTACAAAACCATAGTTAATAAATTCAGATAACCTCAAATTCTGCGGTCTTTACAGACAAGTTGTGAAAAAAGGTGTTTTGTTTACCGCGTTTACCAATTCCGCCACCCATCCCATGGAATATTTACTGTTTACTGTTTACTATTAAGGTGCGCCGAATGAGAATCGAACTCATGAATAGATAATCCTAAATTCTTCGACTCCAATGGAGTAGATTAGCGAACAAGGATAAAATGCCTTACCACTTGACTGAGGAAGCCACAGAGTCTTACGACTCAAAGTCACTCCGCGACGCTGGCGCATCAGCGCCGTTCGCCGTAAGGCGCAAGGGCAACACATGCGGCTAAAGCCTTTGTCAGTGTTGGCGATCGACGCATAATTTTATAGTCTGGTGCGTTGGACAGGATTTGAACCTGCGACATTTTGTTTGGATTCGATAACCCTAATTCTGCGACCCCATTGGGATAAGTTTGTGAAGAAGGACATACTGACAAATGCTCTACCTAACTGAGCTACCAACGCTTGTTATGAAGTAAACAATTTAGCAATTAGACTGAGAGACTATTTCTAAACAGCGATCGCTCTTTTATTATTTTGCGATCGCCATACTGTCTCTGTTCTCTTAACTGATTCTGATATTTCATTATTTTTCCTCTCCTTTTCTATTTGACAGTGCGACGGGTAGGAGTCGAACCTACGTCCTGCCGATTAATAGTCGATAACCCTAACTCCTCGACCCCATTGGGATAAGTGGCGAATTAGGAAGTTTGCTGCTCTACCTCTGAGCTACCGTCGCTTGTTTTTAGTTATTCTTGCTTAGACAAATTTGGTGCGTTGAGTGAGACTTGAACCCACGACATATCAGATTATGAACCCGACTGCTCTTACCGATAACCTTTATTCTTCGACCCGATTCGGGTAAGTTAGTGAAAAAAGAAAAAACTGAGCTACCAACGCCTGGTTAATTGACAAGCAATTTAATTTTTAGCTGGCAATAAATTTATTAGCTGCGATCGCTCTATTAATTGCCAATTGATGTATTGTATTTGTTCGATTAATCGATCTTGATATTTCATTATTTTCTCTCCTTTTCTATTTGGCAGTGCGACAGGCAGGATTCGAACCTGCAACCTTCCGATCCGTAGTCGATAATCCTAAATTCTTCGACCCCGTTGGGATAAGTTATGAATCAGGATGTTTTTGATGCTCTATCCGTTGAGCTACCGTCGCTTGCTTAAAAATTTACGCTAACTGTTTACTGACAAGGTGCAGTGAACGGGATTTGCACCCGCGTCTCCCGCGTTTAAGGCGATAATCCTATATTCTTCGACCCCAGCGGGATAAGTTATGAATCAGGAATAGTAAGGTGTTCTAGTCTACTAAACTATCACTGCATTTTATTCGGCTTTTTGATTGCTTTTGTAGTATACATAATCTGCAAAATAAATGCAACACAAAAGTAATATAACTTTTTTGAGCTGTTTTAAACGTGTCGATAATTATTGGTGGGCAGAACTTGTAAGATAAAAGCTAAAGCTAGAAATTGATAGATGACCCAAACTTCGCAAACAATTCAACTGCCCGATAGTCAAAGCGCGATCGCCTTAGCGGGAAGCAACGAGCAAAATCTTAAGCTATTGTCACGCCAGACAGGAGTCAACTTAGTTTTGCGCGGACAAGACCTATTGCTACAGGGACAAGAAAAGGCGGTTGAACGTTGTGCGAAAGCAATTAGAACCTTAGAACCTTTGTGGTCACTCGGAAAACCCCTGCACGAACCAGATATTTTTACGGCATTTCAGGCGATCGATACGGGACGAACAGAAGAGTATAGCGACCTGCAAAAAAACGTTTTAGCCCGCACAAAAAGGGGCGAGGTAATCCGCGCCAAAACCTTCAAACAAAAACAATATATTAAAGCAATTCAAAAACACGATGTTACATTTGCGATCGGTCCTGCGGGTACAGGAAAAACCTTTCTCGCTGCAGTATTGGCGGTTAAAGCTTTGCTGAGTGATGAGTGCGAAAGAATAATTCTGACTCGTCCTGCGGTAGAAGCGGGAGAAAAGCTGGGGTTTTTGCCTGGAGATTTACAAGAGAAGGTAAATCCTTTTCTGCGTCCTTTATATGATGCTCTGTATGAGTTTATCGATTCGGAAAAAATTCCCGATCTAATGGAAAGGGGCAAGATTGAAGTCGCACCCTTGGCGTATATGCGAGGTCGTACCCTCTCGAATGCGTTTGTAATTGTTGATGAGGCACAAAACACGACACCTTCCCAGTTAAAAATGGTGCTGACTCGTTTAGGTTTTGGTTCAAAAATGGTGGTTACAGGAGATATTACGCAAACAGACTTGCCCTCTAACCAAGATTCGGGCTTAATTGTTTCCCGTCGAATTTTGCGTAATGTTGAAGGGATTGCTTTCTGTGAGCTTACTCAAGCAGACGTAGTACGCCATCCCCTAGTACAGAAAATAGTTGCAGCTTACGAGCGTTACGATCGCTAATTTAAGCAAAAAATTAAGGCAAAGCGATCGCAAAATATACGAAACATAATCTTTGGCGAAGATACTGCCTAGTAATCTAGAATATGTGACTTAATAAATAGAATCAAGTGAATTAAATTCTGAGTAAAAATGATGGAAGGACAGGGCGTAAAAATTGGCAGTACCGCAATTATTTGGAGTTTGGCAACAGGAATGATGGCAATTTCAATTCCCATCGTTAGAATGACCGAGACGGGAATTATTTTGCCTTTAGCGGTAGTTGTTGGAGTCAGTGTCAGTACAGTAGCCATCTGGTTAAGTAGCTGGCTTTCTTAACGTTGTGATGGCAATTCTTCTGGCTTAACTGTATTGTTGGATGACTGGAGCAATTGATGAAGTGTAGATAATAACTCTTGTTCATTATAGGGTTTAGAAAAATAAGCTGATGCACCTAAGTTAAGTGCTAACTTGCGATGTTTTTCATTGCTACGAGAAGTCAACATAGCAATGGGAAGATCAACAAATTCAGGTCGTTCTTTGATTTCTTCTAGGACACCATAGCCATCCAATCTAGGCATTTCTAGATCGCAAATCACCCCTTGCACTCCTAAGCCTCCCAATAGTTTATCTACTGCTTCTTGTCCATCTTTTGCTTCTTCTACCAGATAGCCAGCTTTTGTTAGAGTTAGACCGAGATAGCGACGGACATTAATAGAGTCATCCACAATCAAAATTGTTTTAGTGGTAGATATATTAGTAGTTTGAAGATCATCATCAGAGTCATGTCTATCTTCTTCGTGGCTGTCCATTTCCATAGACAGTGCCATCGGATCTAGGAATGGAATTACTTTACCATCTCCTAAAATAATCGAGCTTACCATTCCAGGAGGCAATGGTATGGGGCTATCAATAGAAGTAATGGTAAATTCTTGCTCATTCCAATAACGATCTATCTTTAAGGCGCGAAAAGATGTTTCGTCTCCGACAATCAAAGTCATGGTTTGATCGATAGAAGGAGTTCCTGTTAAAAGAACTCTTCGGTTGGAGCGATTGTATCGAAATACTTTATCTACTTCAATCAAGG